>JAZKYG010000092.1:0-3774 GCA_045612025.1 Bacteroidales bacterium | reverse complement strand
CATACCTGGAATCATATAAACTACGAATGTGAAAACTACGATAGAGAGAACGAGACGGAATACTGACAAATGAGGAACGTCAGAATCGTGAGCGAATTTGATTTTTCCTAAGAGGTAGAAACCTAACAATGTGAATGTCACGATCCAGATAGCGAGGTAAACTTCGCGGTCGAGGAGACCCCAGTGATATGTTTGGTCAGCTACGCTTAAGAATTTGAAGCCGAGAGCGATTTCAATGAAACCGAGAACAACCTTAACTGAGTTGAGCCAGCCGCCGCTCTTAGGCATATTTTGTAACAATGATGGGAACAAAGCGCATAAAGCGAATGGAAGACCGAATGTCATCGCGAATACCAACATTGTAAGAATTGGAGCCCAGAATTCACCAGATAATGATTGAATAAGAGCAGTACCAACGATAGGACCTGTACATGCGAATGATACGAGAACGAGTACCAATGCCATGAAGAATACACCGCCTAAACCTTTGCTTGTGCTTGTCTTGCTATCAGCTTTGTTAACCCATGAACTTGGCAATGTCAATTCGAATGCTCCGAAGAATGAAGCAGCGAATACCATGAATATCAAGAAGAACAAGATATTGATCCATGATGTTGAAATCCAGTTAAAGATACTTGCCGTTGTATCTTCACCACCACCAAATCTAGCAATCAAAATGAGGACTGCAATTGGGAGTGTATAAAGAGTTACGATGAAAACATAGTACATGATAGCTTTGAAACGACCTACAGCCTTGCTTTCGTCACCGTGTAAGAAGAATGACACTGTCATAGGAATCATAGGGAAAACGCAAGGAGTCATAAGAGCTGCCAAGCCCCAGATAACTGCGCCCAACAACATACCGAAAAGACCTTTAGTTCCTGATGTTTCAGCTTCATTTGTTGAATCAGCTTCAACTACTGCTGTTGCACCAAGTTCTACTTCAAAGTCATAAGTAATTGGAACACATTGTTCTTTGCAACTTTGACCTGTGATAACACCTGTCACTGTTGCTGCGTCGTCTAATAATTTAACTCTTTGTGTGAAAACAGCTTCTTTTTCAAAGAAATGTTCGTCGATTTCAAAAATGTCACTGTAGTGAACGATAGCTTTTGGTTCTTCTACGCCACCGATACGTTCAATGCCGAGAGTGTCGATGAATTCGAAATAAAGAGGCATTGGACCGCCGAATGGAGTGTTTTGTGAATAAAGATGCCAACCATCTTCGATTTCAGCTTTGAATACGATGTTGTATTCGTTCTTGTTTAATTTCTCTGTTTCTACAGTCCATTGTACTGGTTCAAGGATTTGTGCTTTAGCAACAAAAGGAACCAACATGACTAAGAAAGTAAGGAGTCTTAAAAACTTTTTCATGATTTTTTGTTGATTTATTATAATAAATTTGATTAAATTTTTCTCTACAAAAAAGTGCGCAAATTTAAGAAAAAAAAGTTTAACTCTCTAAATCACATTGAAAAATAACTTTCGTTGTATCGAGAATTTTGACTTTATCGCTTATCCTATATCCGACGACCCATATAATCAAGCCGTTGGCGTCTTCCATAACCCAGACGTTCTGCTTCTGGTATGCGCTGAAACCCAAGTCGTTGAAAAAATCGCTCAGCAATTTGGAGCCTTTCATTCCCAAAGGCTTGAACTTATCGCCCTTTCTCCAATGACGCAGCTTCAAAGGAAACGTAATCTTATCCATGTCGAACTGCGCCGCCACCTTAGGGTCTTTTATCAGCTTGAAGTCAGCGTATTTGACGTACGTCGAGAAACTAAGTCGTTGAGTTATTGAGTTGCTGAGATTCTGAGATTCTGAGATTCTGAGATTCTGAGATTCTATTATGATTTCATCATCCCCTTCCCTTTCTTCAAAAATCTCTATCTTATCTTTTTGCACTGACATGACCAAACGTGCATAAAGTCTGTTGCCCGTTGTCTGTTGTCCGTTGTCATTATAAAACATCACTCCTGACTTGCCATTCTTCATCGCTTCGAACATCGACTCGGCTTGTTCGAAATTAAATCCATATCTTCTCACCCATTCGAAAAGCAGCTGTCGTCCGTTTTCGTTTTCTAAAAAATATTTAACATCGATGCTTCTGTAATCGCCGTCGACTAATTCTATTGCTGACAACTTTTCTTCGATGAGACTTCTATACAAGTCATTTTCAGAAGAGAGACAGTTGATGGAGAAGTTAAGGCTTTGGCGAGCGTTGTCTTTCATCTCGTCAAAAACCGGAATAATATTATGACGTATCTTATTTCTGAGATAAACGGTTTCCTGGTTCGTATAATCTTCCACCCATTGAATATCATTATCTTTTGCATAAGTCTCGATTTCATTTCTGTTTGACCAAAGCAAAGGACGGATGTAGAAGTCGTTTTGCGGCTTCATGCCTTTGAGGCCTTTGATGCCAGAACCGCGCAGGAAGTTGATGAAGAAAGTCTCAATCTGGTCATCGCCATGATGAGCGAGAGCCACCTTATTAAAATTATGAGTCTCTTTCAACTCCTTAAACCAAGCGTAACGCAGTTCACGCGCCGCCATCTCGATAGAGAGAGAATTCTCCTTGGCATATTTCTCCGTATCGAAATGCTTTATAAAAATAGGTATATTGTTTTCTTTCGCGAAGTCTGTAACGAATTTCTCATCACGATCAGAGTCATCGCCACGCAGATGGAAGTTACAATGAGCGAAAGCTAGTTGGCTATTGGCTGTTGGCTCTTGGCTCTTGGCTGTTGGCACTTCGACAGGCTCAGTGACCAAATTGAGTTGCTGAGTTGCTGAGTTGCCGAGTTGCTGAGTTGTGGACGAAGTCTGTTGTCCGTTGTCTGTTGTCTGTTGACTTAATAAAAGAAGTTTCGCGAGCACCATGGAGTCGACGCCGCCGCTGAGTGCCAGCAGGACTCTGTCATATCTCCCGATGAGATTATGTTTCTCGACAAAACTCTTAAATTCCTTTAACATAATTCTTATTTACCCATGAAATAAACAATGAGGAAACCGATACCCAAGCCGATTGCTCCGCAAAGGAAATATATCAACAACTTTGTTGGAGTGAGACCTTCTTCCAAGACCTCGTCAATTTTCTTCTTCACCACATCACCCACTCTGACGCTTTCATATTCCTCTGGAAGAGAAAACTCAGGCTCTTCAAACACCATATCGCAATCCTTGACAGGCTGCGGTCTCTTTTCAAAATTATAATCTAAAGCGTAATTATCTTCAAGGATAAAACGAACAGCTGTTATCTGTTGACTGTTGTCCGTTGTCCGTTGACCTACAACCATCGCACGCTTACCTTCATTCTGTTTCAACAAAACTTCAGTATCATCGATAGTGATATAGGCTGTTGACTGTTGGCTATTGACCGTTGTCTCAAAATAAAGAACAAGGAGCGAAACTGCCATCGAGCTTAAATCCTCGTGAAGCTCAACGATGACATCACCATCAGCATGCTGATAAATCTTAAACTCCACATCAGGAGCGAAAGAGTTTGGATATAATTTAATCCAGTCTTTCAATAACTCTTTGATGTCATTGACCGTTGACTGTTGACTGTTGACTGTTGTCTGTTGTCCTATTCTGATATAATCCATAATTTATTTTTTGGTTTTGTTTCTTCTCTTATCGACTGAGAATCCGAAGCCGCCAATCTTCTCTCCTATTGAATAATATTTTCCGTGCGAGTAAGTGATGAGGTCGGCTTGGTTAAGCTGGAACTGACCGGTGCTTGGGTCGTAGAATTTGGTATCGCCGTTGAC
>JAZKYG010000091.1:0-21435 GCA_045612025.1 Bacteroidales bacterium | reverse complement strand
CCAAGAATCCAGCAAAGCATGAATGAACTGAGCGCTTTCATGTTCCTCAAAACTCAAGCCTGGAAACTGATGCAAATGACGTCTCACGTCAATAATGTCAGTTTTAAGTTCCTTAGCAAGAGATTTTATCTTATTTATCATAACGAAAGATGTTTATGCAAAAATAAGAATAATTAGGAGTTAGGAGTTAGGAGTTAGGAATTATTTTTTTAAGAGAATATAGGAGTTAGGAGTTGAGAGTTAGGAGTTATGGATATGAATAAAAAGATACGTGCAAATCCGCGAGATACATGGAGTCTATAAACGAAAAAGCCTCTCAAAATTGAGAGGCTTTCGCGGTGCTGACGAGACTCGAACTCGCGACCTCCTGCGTGACAGGCAGGCATTCTAACCAAACTGAACTACAGCACCTTTTTTTATTTTCAACTTCTGTTGTTCGTTGTTGATTACGGGTGCAAAGATACGACCTTTTTTCATATCTGCAAGCATTTTTTCAAAAAAAATTCACTTTTTTTGAAATTATTTTTCATCTAATTGATTATCAGCAAAATATTTTTAAAAAAAATTATTTTACAAGAAATGCTCCTTTTTCCCTTACATCATAATATTTTATGCCTAATTCGCCTGCTTCTTTCATCAATTCTGTCGCCAAATATCTTGGAACATCAGAACTAATTATCAGATTATCAAATTTATATACATTAAGCAAAGAAAGCAAGGATTGTCGCTTACGACCATAAACAAGCATATAATCCAAGGGGATTTTGTACGTAAGTTCTTCTTTGAAAAAATCGCTTCCATCCGACAATCCGATGGCATTTTTACCAAAAATTACGACACTTTTTCGTTTTTTCACAAAATTCCCATCAAAATTATCACAAAAAAGCACCCTTTTCTCATCAGAAAAAACGCCTTTTTTTACCAAAAAATTTTCAATATTATAAGAAAAAGATGATTTATCATTAAAAAAAACACTATCCGAAATCAAAATATGGTTCCTTCCTTCAATAAAATCTATTACCGTAGCATTATTAATTGAATAAATCACCATTTCTTTTTGCTTATTTTGCCCGATAAGTTTACCAATATTGACAAATAGGAAGCAACAAGACATTATCATTATACGAAATAACATCCTTTTACTTCTAAGTTCCACCATAAATAATAATGATAATAGCATCAACAAAAGAAGAATAAACTGCACTTCGTTTATATAAAGTCCCTTAATGATTGAATTTGGCAAGTCCTCAATCCAAGAGACTCCATAGTTCATTACAAAAATCATTTTTGAGACAACAAAAGCCACCACATTATTAATATAAGGAATAAAAGAGACAAGCAACATTATCATCCCTCCAATAATAACTATTGAAGAAATCGGCGTCATAAAAAGATTGCTCAACCAGAAATAAATCGGAAACTGATGAAAATAATAAATCGTAAAAGGCGCCGTAGCAATCTGAGCCGCTATAGTAACTGACGTTATCTCCCATATCTTATTCACAATCTTATATTTGGAATAAAACATTCTAGATATTGGCTTTTGCAAAACCACGATTCCAATCACAGCGGCGTATGACAACAGAAAACCTATATCAAAAAGATTAGCAGGATTCACACACAGCAAGATAAATGCAGAAGCTGCCAAAGAGTTCAACAAAACGCCTTTCCTGTTGATGACATTTCCTATTATAACGAAAGAAAGCATAATAGTAGCTCTTAATATTGAAGGAGCCAATCCTGCTAGCAAAGCATAAAACCAAATCAGAAACAACAATACCGATTGTTTGGCAATGCGCTGTCCTTTCCTTCTATCATCAAGAAAGAAGAGCATATACGAGAACACCATAAATATCACACCGACATGAAGTCCCGACACACAAAGAATATGCATCGCGCCTGCTGCTACATATTTCTGCCTAAGCTCATACTGCAGACTATCATCATAACCCAGCAAGATAGCTGCAGCAACAGCATATTCATCTTCTCTAACACCTAGTCTTTGCATTGTCTCAAGAAGAAAATCACGAATCCAATAAGAGAAACTATAAATCGGATTTGATTCATTACAACCCATATCCAGCCATGCGTCAGATTTAAGGTAAACCTGATGCGTCACACCTCTTTTATATAAGTAATCCTTATAATCGAATTGGTCAGGATTAGGAGGTTTCTCAACAAGTTCCGGATTTGTCAGAAAGGAAATGCAATCGCCATATTTAAGTACAAGAGATTTTTCATCTTTCTCAAAATATGCCATCACTTTAGATTCAATGCTTTTTAAATCGCCATTATCTTCAAAAGCAAAGACATCTAACAGCACCTTTACAGACTTTTCTTTAACGACTGGACATTCATAAAGTCTAGCGCAATAATATTTAGGAATATGTTCTATTTTAGATATATCATTGCTGCTCAATTTATAATCCAAAACCTTAACATAAGTAAATCCTAATAATACAAGATACAAATACAATATAACAGAAAACACCCATCGAAAGCGATAGTTCTTTACAAATATCGAAGCAAAGACCAATGATATTAATAATATCAAAATTATTATTAACAAAAAAATGACAGAATTCTTCTCTAATACCACTTCAAAAAAGGCAAAAGAGAGATAGATTCCTATTGCAAAAGGAACTAACAATCTGACAAACGGATATTTAAACCAAGAAATCATCTTGCATCATAAATTTTGGAGTTACGATGCAAGATAAGAATTAATTCAACACTTTCAATATTGAATTACAATATTTTACGTTAAAAATTATTAAGAATTACTTTTCCTTTTTAGTCAGATCATCAACTATGATAGTCGCCGCATTATTTGATGCTCCAGCATTGCCAAGTCTATATCTCAACTCCTCGTAATCCTCCAACAACTGGCGTTGTTTTTTATGATTTGTAAGCAACTGCTTCAATTCCGCCTCAATATTTCCTGGTGTCAAATCATTCTGAATCAGCTCTTTAACAACAGGCCTATCCATGATAAGATTTACAAGACTTATATATTTCACCTTAACGAGACTCTTTGCTATCAGATACGATATTTTGTTTCCTTTATAGCAAACAACCTCCGGCACATAAAGCAAGGCCGTTTCGAGAGTAGCTGTTCCTGATGTAACCAAAGCAGCGCTAGCCACCTGTAACAACTGATATGTTTTATTAAAGACGAGCTGTACGTTTTCATTTCCTATCAAGGATTTGTAAAACTCTTCTGGCAAGGACGGAGCGCATCCTACAACGAACTGGTATTCAGGAAACTTATCAACCACCTTCAGCATAACTTCAAGCATTCGCGTCACCTCTTGCTTACGGCTTCCTGGGAGAAGAGCTATTATCTCCTTCTTAGAATTGAGTTTGTTCTGTCGCGCGAAACTATTTCTATTCACATACTTCACTCTTGACAACTCATCAAGAAGAGGATGTCCGACGAAATGAGCATCAACACGATATTCATCGTAGAACTCTTTTTCAAATGGAAGTATGACCAACATCTTGTCAACCACTTCCTTAATAGTATAGACGCGACGTTTCTTCCAAGCCCACACCTGTGGCGAAATATAATAATACACCTTTATATTATGTTTATGGGCAAACTTCGCTATCTTCATATTAAAACCAGGATAGTCAATAAGAATGATCGCATCCGGTTTAAATCTCAAGATATCCCTTTTGCAGAATCTAAGGTTTCTCAGTATAGTTCTCAGATTCAGTAAAACCTCAACGAATCCCATGAAAGCAAGGTCACGATAATGTTTCACCAAAGTCGCGCCTTGTTTCTTCATCAGATTTCCGCCCCAAGCACGTATCTTGGCACGAGGGTCTTTTTTCTTCAACGAAGCTATCAAATTGGCTCCGTGCAAATCGCCGGAAGCCTCGCCTGCTATGATATAATATTTCATTTTAACACAAAAACGTTAATCAAAAAGTTTTCAACATCTTATATAATTTCTGCGTTGGCAAACCCATCACATTAAAATACGAGCCCTCGACATAATTGACACCGATATAGCCAATCCATTCCTGAATGCCATACGCACCAGCCTTGTCGTAAGGTTTAAAAGTATTCACATAATATTCTATCTCTTCTTTGTCAAGCGCTTCAAACGAAACCTTCGACACCACTGAGAACGTCTTGACTTTATCGTTTGTTCGAATCGTAACTCCAGTGATAACCGAATGTTTCTTTCCTGAAATCATACCTAACATCTCATGTGCCTCTTCCTCATCTTTAGGTTTTCCCAAAATCGTATCATTTACAATCACCACAGTATCAGCTGTTATAACCATATAATTTTCAGGAAGTTCATCATCATCAAAAGCCTTAGCTTTCTTGACACTCAAATATGGCGCGACATCATAAACAGACATACTTGAAGGATAAGACTCGTCAACATCTTTTGTCAAAACTGAAAATTCCAAACCGACTCCTTTAAGAAGTTCCTGTCGTCTTGGTGATTTTGAAGCAAGAACAACATTATATTTTTTTATATTCTCTAACATCATCTTAAAAATAACATTGATAATAATCCTATGAGCATCATTATTTTAGACATAACTGACATTTTATGAAACTCTTTATATTCCTTTGCTTTACAAATTTTAGCAATCAATAAAACAGAAGACAATGCCACAAATATCATTAAAGCTGATGCCACAAACAATTTCAATTCAAAAAGAATAAACGTATAAACAAACAAAAGCAATAACAAAAGTGCTACAAGAATATAAAGTATTGTTTTTGTTTTGCTTAGACCTAAAATAACAGGTATCGTACGACAATGCGTATTCCCATCACCTTCTGCATCTTCCGCATCTTTTATAATTTCCCTAATAAGCGTCAACAAAAATGCGAATACAGAATATACCAACACAAAATAAACCACATTCTCGGCCAAATCCTTACATATTGACAAAGTCAACAGATTATCAGAGAGATATAGTATTTCAAACAGATAAGGTAAAAATACAGCCGTCGCCACCAATAGCGACACAACGAAATTACCCACGAATAATTTTCTTTTATAAGTCGCTGAATATGAATACAAGAGACACGTAATCAAAAGAAGAACAGCGAATAACATATAAAATTTAACATTTAAAATCATTATGCTCGAAGCCAGTCCCGACACAAGACCAATAAATGTTAAAACAACATAAAACAGCTTAACCTCTTTATGTGAAAAAACATCAGGGATCAAAGTCTTTTCCGGTTTATTAAACCTATCCGTCTCGACATCAAAATAATCATTGATGGCATACCCCCCTGCCACTATGAATATCAATGAGATAACAAGCAAATGAAATATATGCGCCGGTGGGAACACCTCAACTGATGAAAAATATGACAAAGGCGACATAACGCAATGATAGACAAGCAGCATCATCATCGCGACCATCAGCAGATTAGTCCATCGGATTAATTTAAAAAAAGACCTTATCCTATTCATAAACAAGAATTACCAGATATAGCAGCTGAAGTCTTTCATCCATTTATCCTGAGCTTTAAGGACCTGCTCAATGATGTCACGGACAGCGCCTTTACCGCCATTGCGATTACTTATATACAAGCTAATGTCTTTTATCTCAGAAGCAGCATCAGCTGGACAGACAGGCAATCCGACCATTTTCATAACAGGATAATCAGGCAAGTCGTCACCCATATATATTATCTGCTCAGGTTTTAAATTATTGGTTTCCATATATTTTTGCAAAACCTCAACCTTGTTTGCAGAACGTACGAAAACATCTTTCACGCCCAGCATCTGCATTCTCTTTTCTATAGAAATAGAATATCCGCCAGTGATTACAGCGATATTATATCCGAGGCGAGCCGCAAGCTGAAGAGCGTATCCATCTTTAACGTCACTGCTTCTTAAAGGCACGCCATTGCCATCGACCAAAACATCACCGCTTGTCATAACGCCATCATAATCAAAGACGAATGTAGTTATATCTTTTAATTGTTCTTTATAGTTCTTCATTTTTTCAAATATTTATTAATTATATAATTCGTTAATAATTCATATATTTCTTTTTCTTCCTTATTATCTTTCAGAAGATTCAAATGCTTATTTATAGTCTCTTTGTCGCCACGACGAGCCGGCCCTGTCAATGCCTTTTCTGCGCCCATGCTGAAAGCCTTGTTGACTGTCTCTCTTACCAGCGGTTCCAAAATCGAGATGTCAAGAGACTTTTCCTTTAGCAGCTTCTCTCCTATCTGCAACATAACATTAACAAAATTAGACACATACACTGCGTTCATATGTATGTAGCGTCTATCTTCATCAGAACATTCAATAACGACGTCCGACATCTTTTGAGCCACTGCTCTCAACTTATCCTTGACATCAGACGAAGACGCATTTATCAACACCGGTACCGATTTAAAGTCAACGTCATAATCTTTTGTCAATGTCTGCAAAGGATATATGATACCGTAATTGTCAACGGCTTGCAATATATCAGAATTCTGTGTTCCTGAAGTATGAACCAAAACGCCTTTATAATTATTCAGTCTTGAAGCGACGTCTTCTATAGCATCATCTTTAACTGCAATTATTATCAAATCGCAAGAAAAGAGAGGTTCATAATCGCTTATCGCCTTTACGCCAAATATTTTCTCTACTTCCGAAATCTTATCTCGATTTCTTACAAAAATACACCGCAAATTTATTCCATTGTCTTTCAATACTTTGGAGTAAGTATAAGCCACATTCCCCGAACCGATTATAGCTATATTTTCAAATGGAATCATCACAAAATAATTTTTCTACGAAGTTACAAAAAAAATGAATAAGACAGCGCATTTGGTCCAAAAGAGGGTCAATATAATTCCCGTTAACTTCTGTTAAAATCCGTTAACTTTTATCAATTCCCGTTAACTTTTTGATAAAATCCGTTAACTTTTAAAATTTAACATTTTATTAACATTTTATAACTATCATAAAATCAAGCATATACGCAAATACCGCCATTAGAGGCCTGAAAAGGGTATTGACAAATAGAATAACTGAATTATTTTTGCACCCGACAACAACAAAAAACAACCAATTTTTCAAACACAAAAACAACAATTATTATGACAACACTCGAATTCAACAGCAGCCTCACAAGCCTTCAAAAAAGCTTAGAAACTTTCGCAAAACAATTAACAGGCAACGAAGATGACGCCAAGGACCTCACACAAGAGACATATCTCAAGGCATTAATTTACCGCGACAAATATGTCAACCACAACAATTTCAAGGCATGGGTTTACACCATCATGAAAAACATCTTTATCAACAACTACCGTAGAACAAAAAAAGCTAATACAATTATCGACCAAAGCGAAGATCTTTACTATTTAAACATAAGCAACTCACATACCGACACCGACCCAGAAAGCATACTCAACGCGATTGAATTGGAAAAAGGAATAAAGAACTTGGATGAAGAATTCAGACGCGCATTTGATATGTACAACGAAGGCTACAAATACAAGGAAATTGCAGACACTTTACATTTGACAATAGGCACTGTAAAAAGCAGAATATTCTATAGCCGCAAGAAACTCATGAAACAACTAAGCGAATATTGTCCTAACTAATTTTAACAAAAGTTCTCAAAACAAGTCGCCTCTTGACTTGTTTTGAGAACTAGGGAAAAAAATAGTTCTGACGAATACAATAAATTTGACAAATAGTTGTTAATTTTGCACATATTAATATAAAACAAAAAAATCAATTATGATTGAGACAGATATTCGTGAATTAAACGAGAGAATACAAAGAGAAAGTCAGTTTATTGACCTCATTAATCTTGAAATGAGCAAGGTCATTGTCGGACAGAAGCACATGACAGAAAGATTGCTTATCGGTTTATTATCAAACGGACACATCCTTCTTGAAGGTGTTCCAGGTTTAGCAAAAACACTTGCCATCAAAACATTGTCAAGTGTCATCGATGCAGACTTCAGCCGTATACAGTTCACTCCTGACCTTTTGCCAGCCGACTTGATTGGTACAATGATTTACAGCCAGAAGAACGAAGAGTTCATCGTAAGAAAAGGTCCTGTCTTTGCTAATTTCGTTTTAGCTGATGAAATCAACCGTTCTCCAGCGAAAGTACAAAGTGCTTTGCTCGAAGCCATGCAAGAACACCAAGTCACAATCGGCGAAAGCACATTCGCTTTACCAGACCCATTCTTGGTAATGGCAACACAGAACCCTATCGAACAAGAAGGTACATATCCACTTCCAGAAGCTCAGGTAGACCGTTTCATGCTCAAGGTCATCATTGACTATCCTAAGAAAGAAGAAGAAAAGATTATCCTCAGACAGAATATTAATAAGGAGTATCCAGAAATCAAGCCTGTCACTTCAACAAAGGAAATCTTAAATGCAAGAAAAGTCTGCCGTGAAGTATATCTCGACGAAAAGATTGAGAACTACATCACCGACATCGTTTTCGCTTCATGTTATCCTAACGACTATAAGTTAAAGAAGTTTGCCAACCTGATCAGCTACGGCGGTTCTCCACGTGCTACTATCAACTTAGCCATGGCAGCCAAGGCCTACGCATTCATCAAACGCCGCGGTTACGTAATTCCAGAAGACGTACGTGCTGTTGCTCCAGACGTAATGCGCCATCGTATCGGTTTGACTTACGAAGCCGAAGCAGAAAACATCACAACAGAAGAAATCATCAACGAGATACTCAATATTGTTGAGGTGCCGTAATCAAAATATTGAATTATGGAAACAAACGAACTATTTAAAAAGGTTAGAAAAATCGAGATTAAGACACGTGGCTTGACCAACAATATCTTTTCAGGTCAATATCACAGTGCCTTCAAGGGGCGTGGTATGACCTTCAGTGAAGTTCGTGAATATCAATATGGTGACGACATTCGCAACATCGACTGGAATGTAACAGCACGATTCAACCGTCCTTTCGTCAAGATATTTGAAGAAGAAAGAGAAATGACCGTGATGTTACTGATTGATGTTTCAGGTTCCAACGATTTCGGTTCGGTGAACATTTCAAAAAGAGACCTCACTGCGGAATTGGCAGCTGTCTTGGCATTCTCTGCAATACAAAACAATGACAAAGTCGGAGTGATATTTTTCAGCGACCAGATTGAGAAATTCATACCACCAAAGAAAGGTTCAAGCCATATCTTACGTATTATCAGAGAGATAGTAACGTTCACGCCTCAACATAAAGGCACAGATATCGGAGAAGGTCTGCGCTTTTTAACCAGCGCTATCAAGAAACGAACAACAGCATTCTTAATATCCGACTTCGTTTCCAAAAAGCCATTCGAGCAACAAATCAGAATTGCAGCCAACAAGCACGATTTGGTATGTCTTAGAATCACAGACAAGAGAGAACTGCTGATACCTAAGATCGGGCTCGTAAAATTCAGAGATTCAGAGACAAACAAAGACGTATGGATCGACACTTCAATGAGTTCCTGGAATGAGGCTTATCAGAAATACCTTCAACAAGAATCTGCTAAACTGAATAAGATATTTGCGAACAACGGCATAGACAACACATTGATTTACACCGACGTCGACTATGTAAAGCCATTGATGCAGTTATTTAAAAAACGAGAATCAAGAAGATGAAAAACAAGATATTGAACTTTTTTATATTCTTAATAACAATAGTTACACCTTATAAATATTGTTATTCACAAGATGTTGTTGTTAATGGCAGAATTGACACTGACAGCATTCTTACCGGTCACCCATTCGATTACAGTCTAGACATCAGAATGCCTAAAGGCTATGTAATCAACTGGAACGAGATCAAAGACACTTTGAGCAAAAGCATTGAGGTCATTGGTAGAAGCGAGGTCAAGGAGCAGCCAATTGATAACAGCAGCGATATCTTATTATCACAACTTCTGACACTCACATCATTCGACACTGGTTACATTGAAATACCTAGCATTGGCATAAAGTATTATAAATCAGCAAAAGACACCACATTATATACATCATATACAGATTATATGGATATATATGTCAAGCCTGTTGCCATCGATACTACAATGGCTTACAAGCCAATAAAAATGCCAATAAAACAAAACATCACATTTGAAGAGACCGTGCCATTTCTTGGCGGCGGAATCGTTTTAGGAGGATTGGTCTTACTCATTATTTATATAATAAGACGTTCTAGAAAGAAAACAGTCGCTGAAGAAGTGGAAGAAAAGCCACAAATTCCTGCCATCATTACCGCAAGAGAAAAAATGGCTCAGTTAAAAGACGCTAATCTCTGGCAATCAGGCAAATATAAAGACTACTACACCGACTTAACCGGCATTGCAAGAGAATATCTTGAAGGTCAATTTGATATTGATGCTATTGAAATGACATCAGACGAGATTCTTGATGAAGTGAAGAAAATCAAACTTGACAATCATATTTTCAGCAAGTTACAAAACACACTTATGACTGCCGACTTGGTTAAGTTCGCTAAAGCCACACCTAATCCAACAGAAAACGAAAACGCTTTCACCGACATCAATTCTTTCATAGAAGAAAGTTTCGTTTTCCATCAAGAATTGGAAAAGAAAAAAGCTGAAGAAGCAAAAGCCAAGAAGTACGATTTTGAAGAAGACAAAAACCAAGAAATGGAGGAAACAAAATGAGTTCTATCGAATTTGCATCTCCGCACTTCCTTTTGGGACTGATAATCATACCGCTTTTTGTGGTATGGTACATATTTAACTGCAACAAGCAACAAGCATACGTGCGTTTCTCCGACACAGGCTTTTTCGATAAATTGCCAAAGTCGTGGAGAACATATCTAAGACACATTGTATTCGTTTTAGAGATTGCTGCTTTAGCATTATTTATCATAGCTTTAGCACGTCCACAAAGCAGCACCAAAAACCAAAAGATCAATGTTGAAGGCATTGACATCGTTTTAGCCATGGACATCTCCAGCAGTATGTTAGCCTGCGACTTACAGCCTGACAGATTGGAAGCTTCAAAGATTGTTGCCTCCGACTTCGTTGCCGGACGTCCTGATGACAGAATGGGATTGGTTGTTTTCAGCGGCGAGACTTTCACACAAGTGCCATTGACAACAGACCACGCTATGATGTTAAATATGCTGAAAGATATGAAATGCGGTATGCTTGAAGACGGCACTGCCATCGGCGACGGACTTGCCTCCGCTGTAAGCAGACTGAAAGACAGCGAAGCTATATCTAAAGTCGTCATTTTATTGACAGACGGTGACAACAATGCCGGTTCCATCGACCCTTCAACAGCAGCAGAAATGGCTAAGCTATTCGGCATCAGAGTATATACCATTGGTGCTGGAACCAGAGGCATGGCTCCATATCCAGTACAGACACCTTTCGGAGGAATCAAATATCAACAAGTTGAAGTAAATATCAACGAAAGCTTATTACAAAGCATTGCCGATGAGACAGGCGGAAAATATTTCCGTGCCGAGTCAAAGGAGAAACTTCAACAGATATACGACGAAATCGACAAAATGGAACGTTCTAAGATAGAAGTCAATGAATACAAGAGACTTCACGAAGAATTCTATCCTTTTGCAATATGGGGACTTATACTTCTCGTCTTATCATTCATCTTAAAGAATACGATTTTCAAATCAATAACAGAATAAAGATAATACAATGGAAACCAATATTTTAAGATTCGAGCATCCAGAATATCTGTATTGGCTTTTAATAATACCAATCCTTATTGCTATTTACATAACAATACGTATTATCAATAAGAAACAATTCCAGAAATTCGCAGATTCAAAATTCGCGGAATTACTTACACCATTAGTATCGACATCTAGAAGCAACACCAAGTTCGTCATATTCCTTATTGTCGTAACCTTAGGCATTCTTGGCATTGCCAACTTACAGACTGGATCCAAGATGGAAGAAGTCAAGCGCGAAGGCATCGACATATATTTCTGCATCGACATTTCAAATTCGATGAATGCAGAAGACATCGCACCAAATCGTCTGGAACGTTCAAAACAAGCGATAAACAACATCATCAACAAACTTAACGGCGACAGAATCGGAATCATCATTTTTGCGGGCAACGCATACGTTCAGTTGCCAATCACCACCGACTATGCTGCAGCAAAGATGTTCCTTTCTACTATAAACACCAGCATGATTCCATCGCAAGGAACAGAGATTGGCGCTGCTATAAACCTGGCGGTCAAATCATTTGGCACAAATGAAAACAGCAAAGCCATCATCATCATTTCAGACGGTGAAGACCACGAAAACGGCGATGCTATAAAAGCCGCACAAGACGCCATCAAATTAGGCATCAAGATTTATACTATAGGCATGGGTCTTGAAGAAGGAACTCCTATCCCACTCTATAACCAATACGGCAAGCAGGTTGGCTACAAGAAAGATTCAGCAGGAAATGTAGTCATAACAAAACTGGATGACAACCTGTTACGTCAGATAGCAGAGATCGGTGATGGCATCTACAGAAGAGCAAGCAACTCAAATGTTGGTTTAGATGAAATATTTGAAAAAATAAATAGCAGCAACAAATCCGAAATTGATTCCAAAGTGTTTACTGACTATGAAGATCAGTTCCAATGGTTTATCGGCGCTGCAATAATTCTTTTAATAATTGAAATCTTAATCTCTTCAGGAAAAAAAGATTGGGAGACAAAATTCAAATTCTTTGAACCAAAAGATGAAAATGAAGAATAAACATATCTATATCAGCATAGTCATTATGCTAATCTGTTTGACAACTAACGCTCAGACAGACAAGGGACTTATTAGACACGGCAACAATGAGTTCAAAAACGGAAACTTTTCAGAAGCCGAGGTTAACTACAGAAAATCATTGGATAAAGAATATAATCCCAAAGCACAGTTTAATTTAGGCGATGCTTTGTACGAACAGAAAAATTATGAAGATGCTGCAAAGAACTTTTCCGAAGTAGCAGAACATAACATCTCAAAAGAAATAGAATCCGATGCATATTACAACCTTGGCAACACATATATGGCGCAGGAAAAATACGCAGAAGCCTTTGATTCTTATAAGAAATCCTTGAAGACAAACCCTAAAAACGATGATGCCAGATATAATCTTGAATATGCTCGCTGGAAAATGATTCAACAACAACAACAACAGCAACAACAAGACAATCAACAGCAACAAAAGGAACAAGAACAAAAACAAGATCAACAGCAGCAACAACAGCAGCAGCAACAAGACAATCAACAGCAACAAGATCAAAAGCAAGATCAACAACAACAGCAGCAACAACAACAGCAGCAACAACAACAAATGTCAAAGGAAGATGCCGAACGTATGTTAAAAGCTCTTGAAAATCAAGAGAAGAAAACCATGGAAGACATCAATGACAAAAAAGCAGCGCAAATGCAAAAAAGAAAGTCTCAAAAAGATTGGTAGTATTAAATAAGGTTTTATTTTTGCAATTTAAAATTCAAATAATGAAAACTAAGTTTTTGTATATATTATTGTTTTGTTTTATATCGATATATTCACTTGAAGCACAATCAGATATATCTTTTAAAACAATTTGCAAGAAACAAGTTACAGTAGGAGAACAATTCCAAGTTTCTTACGAACTGAATGGTGATGGAAAGGATTTCAAGACACCTAATTTCACAAATTTTGAAATAATCGGAGGACCTTTCACATCGACAAGTTCAAGCGTACAGATAATAAACGGTTCTGTATCAAGAACAAACACACAGACTTTCTCTTTCCACCTCAGAGCAATAAAAGAAGGTGTCTACGTAATTCCTTCCGCATCTATAACTGTCGACAAAAAGAAAATAACCAGCGAACCTTGTGAAATAAACGTCATAGCATCGCCATCTGGTTCAAGCAGTTATAACGGTTCCACAACCACTGCAAAGACCAATGTCGGAGCAAAAGAAGTATTTCTTAAAGCTACACCTAACAAGAAAAAAGTTTATCAAGGAGAACAAATACTGTTGACTTACAACATCTATTACACAATCCCGATCTCTCAGTTAGCAGTATCTAAATCGCCTTCATATTCAGGATTTTGGACTAAAGACATTACAGACAATGACGGTTCATTGCAACAATCTTCAACAATTATTGACGGTCAGCAATACAATGTGGCAACAATAAAAGAGATTGTCTTATTCCCTCAAAAATCAGGAAACCTTATCATTGACCCATTAGACCTCACATGTGTCGCACAAATCAGACAGCAACGCAATCGTCCACAAGGATATGATCCATTTGAAGATTTCTTCAGCGACGTAATGGGAACATCGTATACAAATGTCAGAAAGGACATTAAGTCACAGCCAATTACAATTGAAGTCGAACCATTGCCAACAGCAAACAAACCTGATAGTTTCCAAGGCGCTGTCGGACAGTTCACATTCACTTCCAAGATTGACAAGAACGAACTGAAAGTAAATGAAGCATTCACATTAACCCTGACAGTATCTGGCAAAGGCAACATTGAATTATTGGAATTACCAAAGCCTGTATTCCCTCCAGACTTTGAAGTATATGATCCTAAAATAAGCACCACAGTCAAAAACAATGCTTTAGGAATTTATGGAAGCAAGAAAGCTGAATACATCATAATTCCTAGAGTATCAGGTGACTTCACATTGGAAGACATTGAATTCTCATATTTCAATCCATCATTGAAAAAATATGAGACTTTGAAATCCGACATACATACAATTCAGGTTCAAAAAGGAGAGAATAATAACAACACCGCAATTTACACTCCAGGACAAGCAGACATCAAGTATTTAGGCAGTGACATACGACATATCAACGTCAACGACAATACATTAAGCATTACTGGAACTACATTTTTCATGTCGCCGGTTTACATTACAATTATTGTAATAATGATATTGGCATTCGTTGTCACATTGGTGGTTTACAACAGAATCAACAAATTCAACAAAAACAAAGTATTGGTAAAGAACAAACAAGCAACAAAAATTGCCAAGAAGCGTCTTAACAATGCTCACAATTATTTGATCAACAACAATCAAAACAGTTTCTACGAAGAATTCTCACAAGCATTGTGGGGGTATATCTCAGACAAGTTGAACATTTCACGCTCTCAGCTTTCTATGGATAGCGTAAAAGAAATAATGTTAAGCAAAGAAGTATCAGAAGAAATTGTAAATGAATTTGTTGAGTTATTAAACAACTGCGAATTCGCCAGATTTGCGCCAGGAGATCCAGGCAAGAAAATGGATGAATTATATCAAAAAGGCATCGAACTGATAACCAAGGCAGAAAAACTTTTAAAATAAAAGAGATGAAAGCAATTACACAAATCATAGCAAAATTCGTTTTATTATTCATCCTTGGATTCTCCATGCTTTCTGAAGCGAAAGCACAGAAACCAGAAGAATTACTGGCAAGGGCAAATTCTTTATATAATGAAAATGCATTTGACTCAGCATTGGTGGTATATAAAAACATTATAGAACAAGGTTATTCTTCTGCCACTTTATATTACAACATCGGCAACACTTATTACAAATTAAGGAACTATCCATTAGCAATATACTATTATGAAAAGGCATTGAAATTAGAGCCAAACAATGAGGACACAAAACATAATATTGAAATTGCGAAATTATTTTTAACAGACAAAATAGAAGCCGTACCAGAACTATTTATAAAAACATGGTGGAATAATCTAAGCAATTCGTTTACGCTTAATGTATGGTCTATCATAACTTTGATTTTAATTGGCATCTCGTTAATATGTGTGTTTTTCTACATAACAGCAAAAACAAGAAGTCTTAAAAAAAGCATGTTCTTCACTGGCATATTGATGATAGTTCTTATGACATGCAGTTTAAGTATATCTGTAAAAAAATACAATTACATAAACTCTCATAATGAAGGTATTATAATCATTCCGACCATCACTGTCAAGAGTTCGCCATCAACATCCAGCGTTGATTTGTTCGTTCTACATGAAGGTTCAAAAGTCAAGATTTTAGACAACACTGACGGATGGGAAAAAATAAAAATAGCCAATGGAAGTATCGGTTGGATGCCTACATCAGCTGTCATTAAATATTGAACCCTGTCAAGTCTTGACGTCTGGTTTTTATTGATGATTATCAAGTAATTATTTTCCTCTTTTATTAACAAGGGGAAAATATTTTTTTTTTATAAAAATAACTTGCGGGAAATCAAAAATTATAGTAATTTAGCACCCTTAAATAGAGAAATTAAAATAGTAATAAATATATCTAAATTAGGCGATATGAAAAAAAGATTTTTACCAATTAGTTTGCTTTTGACAATCATTCTCTTAGCGCAAACAAGTTTTGTAGTTAATGCAAACAGTGATTCTGGAAAATACACTCCAAGAACTACTGAACAAGCAACTGCACAATCATTCATGAAGGGCATCCGTGCAAACCAAGAAACAGGTTTAATCGATCCAGCATGGTTAGTTGCAACAGAAAATTCACAATCAAGAAATTCTGATGGCTTAAACTGGTCATCATTAGGTCCAGACAACTACGGTTCATTGACAAGAGGCATTGTTTATGACAAGGACTATGCTACAAACAACACAATCTACATCGGAACAATGGGCGGTGGTGTTTTCCAATCAACAAATGGTGGTATCACTTGGAAAACAATAACAGATAACATGATGGTCAGCTGCATGGCACAAACAGAAGACGGTTCTATTTACGTCGGTACTGGTGATGGTCGCAGCGCACAAGACTATAACGGTTTATCATACCTTAATTATGAAACAAGCTTCGCTGGTTGTGGTTTATATGAATTGAAATCAAACACAATCATTGAAGGCACTGAAAACTGGGATTTCATCAACGACATCGCAACAAACGGAAACGCAGTTTACGCAGCTACAAACGAAGGTCTTTTCGTTTATGAAAACAACGAATTAACAGCTCTCGTTGACACTGTAGCTTATGGTGTAGAAGTAACTACTGACGGTACAGTTTTAGCAGTTATCGGCAATGACGTTTGCATCTTCAGAAACGGTGAAAAAGAAGTATTAACAAATGGCGAAGTTGACAAATTACCAGCAGGCGACACATATAAAATGATTGCTGTTTCTCCAAGTGATAACAACTACATGTATGTAAGTTATTTATCAAAAAACAACGGCGGAACTGGTAACATTTACATGACAACTGACAAAGGTAACACATGGGTAGTTGCATATACAGCAACAGATATGTACAATATTTATGGTACTAGAGGTGTATATGACAATGCTATTGCTGTTTATCCAAACGAACCAAGAAAGCTCTTAATCGGCGGTACAAATTTATGGGTTATGAAAGATGCATCAGGAAATGGCATCTTCAGAATGGAATGTATCTCTGACGGCAGCGGTTTCCAAATCTCACAATCAGGTGGTGCTTTCTACTATAACTACAAATACGTTCACACTGGTATCCAATCTATAGCTTTCAATCCTAACAACCAAAACGAATTCTTCATTGGTACAGAAGGTGGTGTATTTAAAGGTTCTTATACAAGCGATGGTTATTTATACGAAGGTGCTAACCGTTACTTCGAAACAGCAGAAAACCACACATCTGTTGTAAGAATGTTCAGCGTTGCTTTCTCAGGCGAAAAGAGCATGACATTAGGAGGCAGCCTCGATCACGGAACAATCAACGTATATGGCAAAGCTGACTTAAACAATGAAACAACAGGTAGCGCTATCTTCCCTAACGACATCGCTACAACAGATGCTGCAGCAACATATGGTGCATTTGACGTAACAAAAGCTGGCGGTCCTTGTGCTATATCAACAATAGACCCTAACATCATGTTTGTTACAACAACAGGTAAATACAGCATCGGAACTCCTGTATTCAGAACACAAACAGCTGGTGCTGACTATGACAAAGAAAACTTCTCATACTCAGCAACTGATAACAAAGCTTATATCACAAACACTAACGCTTTCAAAACACCTATAGCTTTCTTCGAAAACTATAACGACGAAAAATCAGTTGATTCAGTAAAATATTATGCAAAGAAAGATTTCGTAAAAGGCAATGTAATCACAGATGTTAAAAGTAACAACTGTACATATCCTTTCGATTATACTTTAACAGAAGATTTAGCACAAGGCGACTCTATCTTAGTAAAAGACATTATCTCTTCTACATTATTAATAGCTACAGAAGGTAAGGTCCTCATGACAAGAGACGCTTTAAAATTCAATAAGAAAATTGACTGGTGGACAATAGCAACTGTTTCAGGTATACCAAACGCACTTACAATCTCAGCTAACGGTGACGTTGCTTACGTAGGTACAATCAAAGGTAAACTCTACAGAATTGAAGGTATCACAGACGCTGTTACAAAAAGCTTTGCTTCTGCTGACTCTACATCATGTGTTATTACAAAAACAGAAATCGATGCTACAGCATTCAACGGTCAAGCTATCACAAGCATCGCTATCGACCCACAAGATAATAACAAAGTTATCGTAACATTAGGTAACTATGGCAACGAAAACTACGTATTCTACGCAACAGACGGTTTGACATTCACATCAGTACAAAACAACTTACCAGCAGTTCCTGCTTACTCAAGCTTAATTGAAAACACAACAGGTCTTGTAATGGTCGGTACTGAAAATGGTATCTATACTTCAAACGATATGACAAACTGGGTTGCTAACAACGCTGTTGCTAACGTTCCTGTAATGGAAATCAAACAACAATTGTTAGAAAACCACGATCCAAGACACATTTACCTCATTGACGAAGTTGGTGACACAACAACAGTTTCATACCCTTCAATTACAAACAACGGTATCGTATACATCGCTACATTCGGTAGAGGTTTATACAAATGCGAAGACTTCGTACAAGAAGAAACTGAAAGCATTGAAGAAAACAATTCATTCGCAAATTCTTCATTAGAAATGAGCATCTATCCTAACCCTGTTGTAAGCGATGCTACAATCAACTTCAACGTTGAAGAAACATCTGCTGTTTCATACCAAATCTATGACTTATCAGGTCGCATGGTACAAAACGCTACATTAGGAAATTATGGTCAAGGTTCTCACTCTGTAAACTTCAACGTAGATGGTTTATCAAACGGAACATACATCGTTAAAGTTCAAGCAGGATCAGTATCTAACACAACAAAGATTTTAGTTTACTAATCAAGTATAACATAAAACGAAAAAGAGCATCGGAATCCGATGCTCTTTTTTTGTTAATCACTGATATTAAAAAGGTTTCTCTATCTGATAGTATTTGGATTCACCATAAGCAGCACATGGCTTGCTTTGTCTACAAGATGACAATACCGCAGTAAAGAAAACTGTAACTAACAATAAATAAAATAACTTTTTCATTATAATTAGATTTAAATAATATTTCATTGTTTCATGTTACAAATTAACGTTTTTTTATCGATATTTGTACATAATTTCAAAAATTAATTTTAATGACAGTTGTAAGAAAACCTGATATCGAAGAGCGATGGTATAAGGCTTTAAAAGACGAATTTGAATCTCAGTATTTTGCTGATATAAAATCTTTTCTTATAGAAGAGAAAAAACAACATATAGTATTTCCACCATCGCCTCTAATCTTCAACGCCTTTAACCTTACTCCTTTCGACAATGTTAAAGTCGTGATATTAGGACAAGACCCATATCATAACATAGGACAGGCCCATGGTCTTGCATTTTCTGTACCTGATGGCATACAGAAGCCACCAAGTCTTCAAAATATATTTAAAGAATTAAATCAAGACTTAGGCATTCCTATTTCATCAAATGGCAACTTGGAAAAATGGGCTAAGGAAGGAGTCCTTTTGCTCAACGCATCACTGACAGTACGAGCTCATACTGCGGCATCGCACGCCAAAATAGGCTGGCAGCGATTCACCGATGCCGCTATAAAAGCACTCTCCGATAATAGAGAAAACCTAGTCTTCATTCTCTGGGGAAACTACGCCATCGCTAAGGAAAACCTCATCGACCATAACAAACACCTCATACTTAAAACAGTTCACCCTTCTCCTCTATCTGCCTCACGTGGTTTCTTCGGATGTAAACATTTCTCAAAGACCAATGAATACCTTATAAAAAATAATATCAAACCTATTGACTGGAGTTTATAAGACAACTGTCAACAGACAATGGACAACAGACTTCGTCCATCTGTGATAGTTAATCTAAAGATAAAAAATAAAATTATTAACATAAAAATTGGACAATGACTGTTGACTATAGTCGGTTGTCCGTTGACTAAAAAAATATGAAGAAATTAGTATTTGCAACACACAACGCTCATAAGCTGGAAGAACTTCGTGCTATCATAAAGAATTTTGATATCGTCGGTCTTACCGACATAAATTGTCATGAAGAAATCGTTGAAGACGCTGACACTTTAGATGGCAACGCAAAAATAAAGGCTGACTTCGTAACAAACAATTTCCATATTGATTGTTTCGCTGATGATACTGGATTAGAAGTAGATGCTCTCGACGGCGCTCCTGGCGTTTATTCCGCACGCTACGCTGGCGAAGGATGCAGTTACCAAGATAATGTAAACAAACTTTTAGAAGCGTTAGAAGGCGTTGAAAACCGTAAGGCTCGCTTCAGAACTGTAATAGCTCTTAATATCAACGGTGAACAGCATTTCTTCGAAGGTAAAGTGGAAGGCGTCATCACTAAAGAACAACACGGTGAAAAAGGCTTCGGTTACGACCCTATCTTCTTGCCTGACGGATTCAATCAGACTTTCGCAGAGATGTCAATGGAAGTGAAAAACGAGATTTCCCACAGAGGAAGAGCGACACAGAAACTAGTGGAGTTTCTTACAATGCATAATTCATAATTCATAATTCATAATTCATAATTCATAATGCATAATGCATAATTAAGTAGAGACGTATCAATTACACAACAAAAATTAACAATATGTAATTGCTGTGTCTCAAATAAATTGAAAACTGAAAATTGAAAGTTAGCTTTCAGCAGTCAGCAATCAGCAGTTGAAAATTGAAAGTTAAGATTCATAGTTTAGAATAAAAAAATCTCAGAACAGCATTACTGTGATTCTGAGATTTTGAGTTTTAAGACGTGTATTTATTTTATGGTAACGTTGACGCGTCTCTACATCATTTAGATATTGATTCCTTTTTTCAAGACTTCCATTGCCTTGTCAATGCCATCGACGTTCTTGCCACCTGCTGTAGCGAGTGTCTTCTGACCGCCGCCACCGCCTTGGATTTCCTTAGCAGCTTCTCTAATCATCGCGCCTGCATCCCACTTGCGTTCGTCAACGAGTGACTGTGGAATCATGACGCATAATGCAGGTTTTGCTTCGAAGATACCGCCCATGAGAAGGATAGCTTCAGCGTCGATGTCTTTAACAGCTGTAGC
>JAZKYG010000090.1:0-12233 GCA_045612025.1 Bacteroidales bacterium | reverse complement strand
ATTGCACTCCATCACCTGCCTATTGTCTGCCGTTCCTCCGGAACTTCAATATTAGAATATATTGGTAAATATTTTAAATTTAGGATAGAAAAAAAGACAGGTGACTTGGGCTGTTTTGTATGCCCGTTACCTGTCTTTTTTTCGCTTAATTACCAACTATTTTTGGCAACATTACCTGAATTTTGAGGTTTTATTTTCTCTTGGAGTCTCGGCGTCTCGGTGTCTTGGAACCTTTTCCTCCATTGCTGACAATCAAGAAATCAAGCTGTTTCTTTATCAGGTTTACGCTCTTGACTTGTATCTTCACTTCATCGCCGAGTTGATATATGTTGCCGTAGTCTTGTCCTATGACGCGGAAGTTCTCCTCATCTAAGTAATAGAAGTCGTCGTTGAGGTCGGCGTAGCGTACCAGGCCTTCGCACTTGCTTTTCTTAAGCTCGACATAAATACCCCATTTGCTGATGCCTGAGATGAGTCCGTCGAATGTCTTTCCGACATGATCTTGCAGATATTCCGCTTGTTTGTATTTCACTGATTCGCGTTCCATCTCAGCTGCTCGTTTCTCCATCTCGCTGGCGTGGAGACATAATTCCTCGTATTCTTCTCTGTCGGCGCTAGGCTGATTTTCTATGAGATAGCGTTCTATCAGACGATGCACCATCAAGTCTGGATAACGACGGATAGGTGAAGTGAAGTGAGTGTAATATTGGAATGCGAGTCCGTAGTGACCGATATTGG
Organism: Bacteroidales bacterium; assembly: GCA_045612025.1. Taxonomy (GTDB): domain Bacteria; phylum Bacteroidota; class Bacteroidia; order Bacteroidales; family F082; genus Limimorpha. The sequence goes on along the minus strand of JAZKYG010000090.1, from coordinate 11,495 downwards.
TTGTGCTATAGACAGCCTTTGCCATCGTCCTGATTGCTACTGACTCGACAAGGTTTTTCTCGCCCTTGCCTTCTACAGCATTGAACAAGGCATTATATGATTTAACCAACTTCTCGCGAGAACTGATGTTCATGCTGTAGCCAAGTTTGGATACGAGCTGTATGAAGTTATATAATTTCTCTGGATTAGGTTCGTCGTGGATACGGAAGACGAAGGTATAGTCTTTAAACTTGCTGTCAGGTTTAGCAATAGTCTCGGCTATCGTCTTGTTTGCCAGAAGCATGAAATCTTCGATGAGCATATTGGCTTCTTTCTGCACCTTGACGTAAGTGTCTATAGGTTTGCCGTTTTCATCTAAGATAAACTTGACCTCTTCTGAATGGAAGTTGATACAGCCTTCTTTCATTCTCTTGGCTCTTAACTTAGTTGCCAAGTCATGGAGAGTCATAAGTTCTTTCTTGTTGTCGCCATCAGCGCCTTCTATCATCTCCTGTACTTCTTCGTAAGCATAACGGCGATTGGATTTTATGACTGTCTTGCCTATCCAGGTGTTTATGATATCTGCGTTTTCGTTGAGTTCGAACACTGTAGAGAACGCAAGTTTCTCTTCGTCAGGACGCAATGAACAAACCATATTGCACAATTTCTCTGGCAACATAGGTATCGTTCTGTCGACGAGATATACGGATGTTCCACGGTCTTGAGCCTCGTCATCGATGGCAGAACCTGGTCTCACATAATGTGACACGTCAGCGATGTGAACACCTACTTCATAATTGCCGTTGTCGAGATATCTCAATGAGAGAGCGTCGTCGAAGTCTTTCGCGTCGTGCGGGTCGATGGTGACAGTGAAGATATCGCGGAAGTCGCGGCGTTTCTTTATCTCAGATGCTGGAATCTTATCGGAGATGGCTTTGGCTTCTTTCTCGACGGCTTTAGGGAACTCAAGAGGATATTCGTATTCAGCGAGGATAGACTGCATCTCTACGTTGTTTTCGCCAGGATTACCAAGTACTTTGACAATCTCGCCGAAAGGATTCTTGGCATTGTCTGGCCATTCTGTGAGATGCACGATGACCTTCTGTCCGTCTTTGGCTCCTTTATAACTTCCCTTAGGTATGAAGATGCTAAGTGGCATAGAAGAGCGATCTGGCACCACGAAAGCGAATCCGTGAGAGAGGCTGAAGATACCGACGAAATCGGTCTTGGCGCGTTCGATGATTTCAATGATTTCGCCTTCGTTTTTCTTGCTCTTGCGTTTAGGGAACATCGCGACTTTGACCTTGTCGCCGTGCAATGCCTTGCCTGTATTGTTAGCAGCGATGAAGATGTCTTCGCCTTCTTCGTCAGGGATGACGTACGCCTTGCCTGTATTTTTCATGTCGACGGTACCAGTAACGATTTGCTGCTTAGGTCCGAATTCATGCATGCAGTCAGGATGAAGAAGATAACGATAAGGCTTGTCTTCTATGAGTTTTCCTTCTTTATGAAGTGTGACGAGTATCTGATAAATAACGTCTTTTCCTGCGGCGTCGCGGACCGACATTATCTTCGCGATTTGCTTATAATTCATCGGTTTGAAAGGATTCTCGCCGAAGATGGTAAGTATTGTATTTACAAAAGTGCTGAGGCTATTCTTGTTTTTCTTTCTTGACATAGTATAGTTGTTTTTAAAGTTTGGAAAGGACTATTGTCCGTAGTCTGCCGAAGGCACTACAAAAATAAAAAAAGTATCAACCATATAACGATTGATACTTAAAAAAGTTGCCCAACCAGGGTTCGAACCTGGACTTTACTGATCCAGAGTCAGTCGTGTTGCCAATTACACCATTGGGCAATTTGCGGGTGCAAAGATAGTAAAAACTTTGAACTAAGAACTAAGAACCTTGAACTTTTTTTGAGATAATCCAAGGTCCTTAGCTCTTAGTTCAAGAGCCTTAGTTCATTTTCCCAAGCGCTGCTGCGCCCAAAATCGCTACGTTATTATCTGGGAGCTCAGAGACTCTGACGTCGACAGATCCTTTATAAACGAATAATAAGTTTTCTGCGAATGACTTGCGTACTGGATTGAGGAGCACATCGCCGGCTTTGACAGGGCCGCCCATCAAGAAGACAGCTTCTGGTGATGAGAATGAACATGCGTTAGCCATAGCCAATCCTAAGATTTTTCCTGTCTCTTCAAATATCTGGAGTGCGAGAGGGTCGCCTGCGTTAGCTGCATCGCCTACTGCCTTACTTGTGAGTTCTTCTGCAGGAATCTTTGACAATACGCCGTCGTATGAAGGGTTGTTTTCCAACATCTCGAGGGCAGTGCGACGTATGCCTGTCGCAGATGTATAAGTCTCGAGGCAGCCTTTCAAGCCGCAGCCGCATTGGCGTCCGCCAGGTATTACTATAGAGTGACCTAACTCACCAGCTCCGCCTGTAGCACCGAGGAGAAGCTTGCCATCCACGATGATACCAGTTCCCACGCCTGTGCCTAAGGTAAACATGATTAAATGTTTCATGCCTTTGCCTCCGCCATAGACCATCTCTCCGAAAGCAGCAGCGTTAGCGTCGTTAGAGACAACTACTCTTACATCCATATATTTGCTTACGATTTCTTGTACGTTGAAGTCGCCTTTGAAGTTGAGGTTGGTAGCTCCGCTGAAAGTACAGTTGTATGTATTGCCGTTAGGAGCGCAGATGCCGATGCCGTCAATAGCTTCAAGTTCGTTTTCCTTCATCATTTCCTTGACGAGGTCAACGATGTCTTTGAGATAAACCTCGATGTCGAAATATTTGTTTGTAGGAATGTTACGACGTGCTACGATAGTACCGTCTTCACGAACCAAACCGATGTCGGTGTTTGTGCCGCCGATGTCAACGCCTATAGAATATGTATGTGCCATAATTTTATGTTTTATAATTGTTAAATTATATAGTGAGACGCATCAATGTTTGTTAATGTTTATCGTATCATTGACACGTCTCTACAATATTTAATCAAAATCCTTCGTAGCTCTTCAACTCTATCAAAGTAGAATTCATCTCGTATTGAGCAGAATATAACTCTAACATCGCGTTTTGATAGTATTCTGTCTCAGTCACGTAGTCGAGGAGGTTCATCTCTCCTTTTTCAAAAGCTTTGTAAAGAAGAGATTGACTGTCGAATTCTTGTAATGATGTAGCGAGAACTCCAATGTTGTTTTGCATTGCTTGTGCCTTTGCATAGAGACTGCTGAGGTAGTTGTAAGTCATTGCTTTCTCGTTTGTGAGCAATGCTTCTGTTGCTTCAGCATGAAGTTTAGCGCTCTTCACTGTACCTTTGTTATGCCATAATGGAAGCACCAATCCTATTGAAGGACCATGTTCACCTTCTTCGTTGCCTTTAGCGATTTCTGCGCCGTAGCCGATACTGAATTTAGGGAACCATTCTGCCTTGCTCAACTTGACCTTTTGTTGGTCAATGGCGACTTGCTGACGCATTTGTTCAAATACAGGATTCATCGCTTCGATAGAGGCATACCATTCATCGAAATTATCTGGCAATACTACGAGAGCGTAGTCTTCATATTGGAAGTCGATGTCTTTACCGCCGTTCATAGTCTTTAATGTCGCCATTAAGTTATCGTGATGAATCACTTCCAAGTCGTAGCTGTTCTTTGTGTTGGCAAGATTCATCTTAGCCTTGTTATAATCCAAGATGTTGGTCTCGCCTATCTCCATCATCTTTTGATAAGCATTGGCGATTTTAACAGCATTGTCGTAGTTTTGCTTGTAAAGAGCGAGTTTCATCTTGCAGAATATCAACTCTGTACAGATTGTTTGTACTTCTGTTAGAACAGCCAATCTGTCTATCTCATATTGAGTGTCGATAATCTGAGCTGACATTTTTATTATCTTGTTTTGATGAGAATATACTGTTGGGAAATCGAATTCTTGAGCGATGCCAACTTCGATCTTGCTGCTTTCGCCGCCGTAACCGAATTTATATCCAGCTTCTATCTCAGGGTTTTCTACGAGAGCATTAGCATCGTTCTCTGCTTGGTTGGCTTCCTTTTGTTTCAGGTGAGCTGACAAAACGGTGCTGTTGGCTTCTATAGTGTTCAAGACATCTTGATAAGCATATTGTGCGAAGACGGTATTTATGCTTAATGCTAATAATATTGTCAATATGTTCTTTTTCATCGTCTTAATCATTGTTTTGTGAAGAATGTTTTTTAGCATGAATCATTTCGTAAACGATAGGAATAACATATACGTTGAGTAATGTTGATGTCAAGAGACCGCCGAGTACTACGACTGCCATAGGGCTTTGGATTTCGTTACCTGACTGGCTACCGTTGATAACCATAGGGATGAGAGCCAATGCTGATGTGAGGGCTGTCATGAGGATTGGGTTGAGTCTGTCTCTAGAACCTTCGATGACGGCTTGACGTAATGCTACGCCGTGTGCTGCTCCGTATTGATAACGTGAGATGAGCAAGATACCGTTACGAGTTGCGATGCCGAACAAGGTGATGAAACCGATGATGGCAGGGATGCTGACTGTATTTGATGAGATGAATATTGCGAACACACCGCCTATCAATGCCAATGGGAGGTTGATGAGTGTGATGGCTGATAATGTGACATCTTTGAATTCACCGTATAAGAGGAGGAATATCACAAAGATAGCGATGATAGTCATAAGCATCAATGTTCTTGAAGCTTTCTTCGCGCTTTGGAACTGACCGCCGTATTCTACCAAATAGTTTTCAGGGATGTTGACGTGTTCGTTTACTCTTTCTTCTATTTCATTTACGATACTTACGACGTCGCGTCCTGAGGTGTTGGCTGAGACGACAATCTTACGTTGTACGTTTTCGCGGCTGATGCTGTTAGGACCGCCTACTGACACTACTTCAGCGATTTCTTCGAGAGGAATCATAGCACCTTCGCTGTTTACTATTATAGCTGACTTGATGCCTTCAATGCTTTCTGTGTAGTTCTTGTTAAGACGTAAGACGAGGTCGAAGCTACGTTGTCCTTCATATACTTCTGATACTTTTTCGCCAGAGAAAGCGAGTTCGATATAATGGTTGAACTCTTCCATGCTGATGCCGTAGCGAGCGAGCATGTCGCGTTTTGCACGGATTTGAAGTTCTGGTGTCTCTGTCTGTTGTTCGACGCTGACGTCAACGAGGCCTTCGATGCCTTCAATCTCAGCCTTGATGTCGTTAGCAGTCATAAATAACTGTGTCAAGTCAGGACCGAATATCTTGATGGCGATAGAAGCTCTTGTACCAGTGAGCATGTGGTCGATGCGGTGACCGAGAGGCTGACCTACTGTTGAGGCGATGCCTGGAACAGAGGCGAGTTTCTCACGTACGTCGGTGAGGAATTCTTCTTGTGAGCGGTCTTTCAAATCGAAGTTGACGTCGATTTCAGCGCCGTTAGTCGACTGTGAGTGTTCGTCTAATTCGCCGCGTCCTGTACGACGAGCTGTTGATGTAACTTCAGGAATTGACAATAACTCACGTTCGATGATTTTGCCGAGTTCGTTGTTTTCATATAATGAGACGCCTGGCTTGCATACTGCTGATATTGTCAAAGAACCTTCGTTGAAGTCAGGCAAGAAACTTTGTCCCATATTGAAGAACATTCCCAAAGCGATGATGAATACTACTAATGTTCCGCCTATGACGGTCTTCTTGTGGCTTAAAGCCCATTCCAATGATTTTGTATAAGCTCTTGAGAGATGGCGTGCTACCCAGCTTTCTTTCTCTTGTTTTGCGAGATATTTGTCTGATGTGAGCATCATCTTGCAGAGAAGAGGTGTAACTGTCAAAGCTACTACCAATGAAACTAACAGAGCGATGATGTAAGCGATGCCGAGCGGTTTCAGCATTCTGCCTTCCATTCCTGACAAGAAGAAGATAGGTGTGAAAGCGACGATGGTGATCAATGTAGCGTTGATAATTGAAGTACGGATTTCGCATGAACCATTATAAACGACATTGAATATTGAGTCACGTTCTTCTTTTGGCTTAAGGAAGTTTTGTCTCAATCGTTTGTAAACGTTTTCAACGTCGATGATGGCGTCGTCAACCAAAGAACCGATAGCGATACACATACCGCCTAATGTCATGGTGTTGATGTTCATTCCCATGAGGTGAAGGACGATGAGTGTTCCTAACAATGACAAAGGAATAGCGATGATAGAGATGAGTGTTGTTCTGAAGCTGCCTAAGAAAAGCAATAAGATGATGATGACGAAGATAGCGCCTTCGATGAGGGCTTTAGCTACATTGCTTACAGAAGCTTCGATGAAGTCGGCCTGACGGAAGATCTTGGTGTCCATCTTGACGTCAGCTGGGAGTGACTTCTTGATTTCTCTGAGGTTTCTCTCGATATTCTTTGTAACCTCTAAAGTATTGATGTTAGGTTGTTTTGATATTGAAAGGATGATGGCTTCTTCTGCGTTGAGTGAAGCGAATCCCATTTTCACTGCGCTGCCGAGAACTACGTCAGCTACGTCAGAAACTACGACTGGTTTGCCGTTGATAGTCTTGATATATGTCTTGCCGAGTTCTTCAAGGTCTGTTGTACGGCCCATGCCTCTGAGTGCATATTCATTGCCGAAGTCACGGATAACGCCGCCTACAGAGTTGACGCACATGCTTTCGCAGATTGCTGTCATTTCTTCCATGGTGATGTCGTAATGTCCCATCTTGACAGGGTCGACGAGCACTTGATATTGTTTGAGGTCACCGCCGATGATTGTCACCTGTGACACACCGCCTGTTGACAAGATAGCTGGTTTAACTACCCATTCTGCCATGGTTCTAAGGTCCATCATTGATGTGCTGTCGGCTTGGAGACCAACGAAGAGAATCTCACCCATAACGCTTGACTGTGGAGCGAGTATCGGTGTAACGCCTGATGGAAGTGCTTCTTCAAGTGTAACCATTTTCTCGCTGACGATCTGACGTGCGCGATATACGTCCATGCCCCAGTCGAATTCAATCCATACGAAAGAATAACCCATCATTGAAGCTGAACGCACGCGGCGTACGTTGGTAGCGCCGTTCATAGCTGTCTCGATTGGGAAGGTAACGAGACGTTCCACTTCTTCAGCTGCCATACGATGAGCGTCGGTCATGACGACGACGGTTGGTGCTGTCAAGTCAGGGAAAACGTCAATATCCATCTGGCGCATTGAACTGTAACCGCCGATGATTAACAAAATTGCTCCTACGAGTACGAACAATTTGTTTTCTAATGAAAACTTGATGATCTTATTTAACATAGACACCTCCTCGAATTAATGAACGTGACCTGCGTGTGGATCTAATGCTGCTGAACCTTGTGCCAATTTAACGTTGACAGCGCCTTTGGTTACTACTCTCTCGCCAGCTGCTACGCCTTTAAGAATCTGTGTCTTGCTGCCGTCTGTCACGCCTTTGGTGATGATGCGTTTCTCAAAATCTTCAGCACATGTCTGTACGAATACGCAGTAGATGCCCATTTCTTCAACGATAGCGCTGTTAGGTAACATGACGCCCATCTTGTTGCTTTCTGCTGTGATGAATATCTCAACGAAAGAACCTGGGATGAGGTTGCCGTTGTTCTTGATTTCGAAAGTTACAGGAATCAATGGGTTGTTGATGTCTGTTGTCTTGCCGTATGATAAGAGACGACCGCCTAATTCGTTTATTGTATAGACGATGCCGTCGTTAGTTCTTACGTTCGCTGTCTTGATGTCTTTCAATACAGGATAATATTTTGACTGAACGTCAGCGCGGAGATAAAGCTTGTCGTTTTGAGCCAATGTCATGATAGGTTGGCCTGCTTCTACGTATGAGTTGTTAGGAACTAATATCTCACATACTGAACCTGAGATAGTTGCTCTGTGGAGAGTCTTGCCTTCAGGATAGTTTTGAATCATGTTGTCGTAATATTTATGTGCTTTGAGATATTCTGTCTTAGCGTCGAGCAATTCGCTTTCAGAGATGATCTTGTCTTCTGCAAGTGATTGTTTACGTTCGTACTCAGCCTTTGCTTTTTCGTAGTCGGCTTCTATTTCTTGGCGACGTACTTCAAGGCTGCCGTCAGCCATCTCGTCATTGTCGATGCTGAATAATACTTGTCCTGACTTGACGTCTTTACCTTGTACGATGTCCTTGCTTTCAAAAGCAACGATGCCGCTTGTTGTAGCTGTCAATATCTTTTCACCTTCTTGTGAAGGGATGATTTGTGCAGATGTTCTTATGACTTGATAAAGAGGTTCTGTAACTACTTCAACAACTTCAAAGTCGATTTTCTTTTGTTGGTCGATTGGGAAGTTGATAGAGCCTTCGCCATGGTCGTGGCTGTGACTATGGCTGTTGGCTGTTGGCTGTTGGCTGTGATTGTGGTCATGATTGTGGTCGTGAGTTGCGTGATCGTGATTATGGTCATGGTCATGGTCGTGATTGTGATCGTGATTGTGATTGTGATCGTGGTTATGATCGTGAGTGCAACTTTCTGAATGTTGATGACTGTGATTATGAGCTGCTTGTTGAGCTTTGTCATTACCGCAAGAAATCAATCCTACGATAATAGCTATAACTAAAAATATTCTTTTCATTATTTTATGGATTTATGTTTTTAATTTCTAAGGCGTGCCTTAATTATATTCATCAGACGCATCAATGTGAGTTTATTTTTTAGGAATCATTGACACGTCTCTACAATTCCTAATTCCTCATTGAACAGGCGGAGCCCGCAATCCGAATATGGAATTGACATGCGGATTATTGAATATCAAAGGAATGAATCCTCGTCGAAAGTCGATGCCTTTGTTTTTAAGAATATCGTTTAGTGAAAAATTGACAGACGAGATAATGAAATGGCTAAAAGATAATATGTTTATATCGAGGCGATATTTTATTTCATGATTATCTTTAGGAGCATATAAGTCATCAATAGTACAGTCAGATTCATCGCAATCGTTGTCGTGATTGTGATTGGAAGTGCATGAGTCAGTGTCTTCGCATGTGTTATGGCTTAACTGACTAAGACATAATGTCGTTGTATTGTTATGATGATGATGTGGCACTATTGTATGAAGCATAAGCACCATACATGCCAAAAAGAGAGATATGTTCTTGATCTTCTTTAACATCATCATCAGTCTTTATCAATTATTTTGCAGAGTTATATCCTGAAACAGGGTAAAGTGACAATGCCCAGCATGCTCCGTAAGGCTCGCCTGATAGCTTGATTTTGCCGAGACTGCTGCTGTCGTGGCTTATAGAATATTCGCGTAACAATTGTATTGTAGGATCGCCATTGCCGCTTTGGTGCATGTCGTCAGAGTCTGTGATCCAGATCTTTGTAAGCATGCCTGTTGCGTTATCTATTTCGTATCCCCACAATGTTGTTGCATGGAGCAGACCGCCGCTTTTGTTCACGGTTATTGCAAGTGATGCTACGCCTCTGTCGATGAATTCCACTACTAAGTCTGAGAATTTCTTCAACTGTTCTGTGCCTGTAACACCAGAGCCATTGCCCCAGCTAGTGTAGCTGTTATATTCTTTAGAGATGAGGTCGTAAAATTCATTAGGGAAGACATCGCTCTTATATTCATGATATACTTTTGGCAATATTTCATTCCATACGCTTGAATAATAACCTCCAGCTGCGTTAGGTTGAGCGCAGCTTCCTTCTGATGCATATTTTTGAACGTTGCGACCTTCAAAATACCATATCACGGCCTGGTCGGTATAAGCGCCTTTTTTGTCGTTATCTTTCCATAAATCGCGATATAATTCCATAAGTGCGAGGTTATATGCTCCAATGCCATCGTAGCTTTTTTGACCTTCTCCTGTTACGGCGCCTGATGGCAATGTGTTGCCTGCAGCCATATAACGGTCTTGCCACCATTCAATGATGTTAGATGCTGATGCAGCCCAGCACATGTTGATATCACCTCCGTTTTTGCTCAATTTGTTGACATCATACCAGCCAGAAGAGATAGATACGCCATCAGCGAAGACTATAGTCTTGCCCATATCTGGAACAGGAGATACGGTGATTGTTATCTCGTTTGATTTAGCTTCGTTCTTTTGAGCGTATGCTGTATAAGTGCCAGATGTATAAGTGGTGAATTTGTTGCCGTTGAGTTTGCCGCCGTTGACAAAGATTTCTGCTTGACTTGTAACGTCGTTGTTTTCCTGCATTACGGTGAATGTCACAGCGTCGCTGCCGTTAGCGGTGATGTTGGTTGTTGATGCGATAAGTTCGATAGGTTTTTCTGGTTCTGCTACGGCTTCTGCAGTGATGCTGATTTCGTTAGATTTCAGTTCGCCTTTTTTAGCGTAAGCCTTATATGTTCCTGCAGTTGTGGTAGTGAAAGTGTTGCCGTTTATTTTGTTGTCGTTGACATAAATCTCGGTTTCGCTTGTCACGTCGTTGTCTTCCTGTTTTACAGTGAATGTCACAGCATCGGTGCCGTTAGCTGTAATCTTTGTCTTTGAGGCTGAGAGTACTATTGGTTTTTCCTCTGGATTTTCTGGTGTCTCTGGTTTTTCTTCTTCGACGGTGATAGTAATCTCATTAGATTTCACTTCGCCTTTCATAGCATATGCAATGTAAGTTCCTACTTCTGTTGAAGTGAAGACATTGAGTTTTAATTTTGTATCGCCAACGTAAATCTTTGTTTCTGTTGTTATTTCTAAGCTGTCTTGCATTACGGTGAAGATGATATTGTCTTTGCCGTCATTTAATATGCTTGTCTTTGAAGCGCTTAGCACTATAGGAGATTCTTCTGGGTCTTGAGGGTCTTGAGGGTCTTCTGGATCTTCTGGTTCAGCTTCGACTTCTATCGCTGTGACGGTGACGTCATTAGAAACAGCGTCTTCGTAAGTCGCGTAGAATGAATAAGTATTAGGTTCTGTTGTTGAGAAGGCAGTAGCACCGAGTTCGAGCTTGCTGTCTGAGAAGAAAATCAGACATTCGTTGGTGACATCTTCTTCGTTATTGTGTTTGTCGATGCAGATGACTTTAAATGTTGCTGATTCTTTGCCATCGGCAGCTATTTCTGATTTGTCTACACTGAGAGTGATGATAGGGGTTTTGTCACATGAAGTTATCAAGAAAAATAATGACAAAATAAATAGTAGCTTTTTCATATCAAAAACATTTGGTTAGTACAGATTATTTCAGTTTGCAAATGTAGTGATAATTTTTTAAGTCCACAAGACTAAGAGACTAAAAGACAGCAAGTTTTTTAGAATTTGGACTGATTGATTAGATATCAGGAATTGGATGTGGTGAAAAAAATAGAGACGCAAAAGAAATTGCGTCTCCACTTATAGTTTTATAGACTTGTAGTCTTTTAAAATCAGTCACCTAATGTAGCTACCATAACAGCTTTGATAGTGTGCATACGGTTTTCTGCTTCGTCGAATACGATTGAGTTTTCTGATTCGAAAACTTCTTCTGTAACTTCAACGCCATCGAGACCGAATTGTTTGTAAACGTCGCGG
>JAZKYG010000089.1:0-32284 GCA_045612025.1 Bacteroidales bacterium | reverse complement strand
ACAAGAAGACGAAAAATTAGGCGGCATCCTCGCTGACTACCACAAGATCGACCCAACAGTCATCACATCAATGTCACGTGAGTTAAAACAAAATATCCTCCAATGTCAAGGTGAATATCACCTCAACACAATTAAATGGTACCTCGACAACGTACACAAAATCGCTGTTGAATTCGCATCACCTAAGGTTCCTTATCGTGAAACAATCACTAAGACAGCTAACGCTGACTACCGTCACAAGAAACAATCAGGTGGTTCAGGTCAATTCGGTGAAGTTCACATGAGATTAGCTCCTTACTATGAAGGCTACACAGACCCATCAGACCTCCAAGTTCGTGGTAAAGATGAATACGATCTCCCATGGGGCGGTAAACTCATCTTCTGCAACTGTATCGTTGGTGGTTCTATCGACGCTCGTTTCATGCCAGCTATCTTGAAAGGTATCAACGAACGTTTAGAAGAAGGTCCTCTTACAGGTTCTTATGCTCGTGACATCATCTGCTACATCTACGATGGTAAGATGCACCCAGTTGACTCAAACGAAATGGCATTTAAGATCGCAGGTCGTATGGCATTCTCAGCAGCATTTAAAAACGCTGGTCCTAAGATCATGGAACCTATCTATGACTTAACAGTTCGTATGCCAGAAGATATGATGGGTGCTGTTAACACAGACCTCCAAGGCCGTCGCGCTATCATCATGGGTATGGATGCTGACCGCAACTACCAAATCATCCGCGCAAGAGTTCCACTCGCAGAAATGGATAGATATTCAACATCTTTGAGCTCTTTGACATCAGGTCGTGGTACATTCACAATGGAATACGCAGAATACGCTCAAGTTCCAACTGACGTTCAAACAAAACTCTTGAAAGCTTACGAAGAAAGCAAGAAAGACGAAGATTGATAAAATCTTTCATCTATACAAAAAAATCCCGACCATGGTCGGGATTTTTTTTTGAATTATGAACTCAATCAATAACTCCGCTGCCCAAAACGACAGGTTCTGTCTCGTGGTATATGATGCCAAACTGTCCAGCAGCAACACCAGAGATAGCTTCGTCAGAAATGATTGTCAAGCCTTTTTCTGTAAGTTTTAAATTACCGAGGTTAAATCCAGGCTGATGTCTTATCTTATATCTTACTCTCTGTCCGTCAGCAAGAGTGATAGCAGGATTCATCGCCATAACATCAACCAAGTCGATGTTGTTAGTATATTGCGCTATCGGATCATAGCCTTTAGAGACATATATGAGATTTCTTTCTGTGTCTTTCTTTACCACGAACCAAGGACCGCCACCTAAGCCGAGGCCTTTTCTCTGGCCGATGGTATGGAACCAGAAACCTTTGTGTTTTCCGAGTTTCTTGCCAGTCTCCATCTCGATAATGTCGCCTTCTTTTTCGCCGACATACTCTCTGATGTAATCGTTGTAGTTTATCTTACCCAAGAAGCAGATACCTTGAGAATCGTGGCGTTGTGCGCTTGGAAGCTTATGGAATTCCGCCAGTCTTCTCACCTCCGACTTTGGCAACTCGCCGATTGGAAACATCGCCTTAGATAATTGATGATATGTTATTCTGGCGAGGAAGTCGGTTTGATCTTTGAAAGTATCGACTGCTGTGCCGAGCCATGAGACTCCATTTTCATCATACCACTGACGAGCATAATGACCAGTAGCGATTCTGTCGAACTGGTAACCCATCTTCTCTTCAAAAGCACCGAACTTAATCATACGGTTACACATCACGTCTGGGTTAGGAGTGAGACCTTTACGCACAGAGTCCATAGTATAACTTGCAACACGCTCGTAATATTCCTTCTGAAGATCAACAATGTCAAAAGGACATCCGTATTTCTTAGCGATATATGTGGTAATCTCGATATCTTCTTCGGATGGACAATCCATAAGGTCGTCCTTGCCTTCAAGACCTATTTTAATGTAAAAGATATGAGGGTTATAACCTTGTTCTTTCAAGATAGGAACCATTACGGAGCTGTCGACGCCACCGGATACCAAAGCAGCAATATTCATCAAGTCAGATTTTATTTAATATTAACAGATTTTATTTCAGTTTTAATGACACTTACATAGCCAATATTCTCAAACTCTTTCTCAACAGCGCCATATATAGCACCATTACGTTTACCGTTATAAGCCGACCATGATTTATCACCATAAGAGAAGTGCCACCATCGTGTTGGATCATTGACAAATTTCTGAGACTTCATAAACTTCTTCAACATCTTACGATTTTCTTTCTGTTCTTTGGTAAGACTTACACTTTTATGCGTCTCATTGATTTTTGTTCCAAAGTCAAAATCGTTACGATTGATATCGCAAAGAGCAATATCGACAGCTGCACCTGTGTCGTGACCACCCATATTAACTTTAGGGCTAGACACTCTTGAATTGACAAGATTAAGAAGTTCTGCACGATTCATCTGAGGATTCTCTCTTGTAAGCTTTTCCTCCTCCTGCTTCCAGATATTATAGATAGCGATACGTGAACAAAATGCGCTATAAACCTTCAAATAAACGTCATCAGGAAGACTATCTGCCACCTTATATAGTTTCATCGCAACAGATTTCCTTAACAACACAGGATGTTCCAAAGTGTCGTCATTCAAAAATATCTTAGGATGTTTAACTAGATCTACCAAAGGCTCATAACATTCCCTTACGTGAATGTTTAAAATATAAGTTTTGGACATTCTTTCTCTTAGTCCCCATTTATATGACAGATAATTAAAACGGAATTTTACTTTGTATCTGTTTCTTTTATTTCTCAGATACAGAAGCACCATCAGAAGGAATGATACAAGCAATACAAAAACTGATACTTCTACCAAGTTATATTTAATATATTCTATCATTTTTTAAGCATTTAATTCTACGACAATAGGGCAATGGTCAGAGAAGTTTACTTCTGGCATTATTGAAACTGATTTCAATTTATCATTAAGATTTTCTGTCACGATATGATAGTCGATGCGCCAGCCTTTGTTATTCTGCTTTGCATTAGCGCGATAACTCCACCAGCTATAATGATGAGGTTCTTTTACAAGATGACGGAAACTGTCGGTGTATCCGTCGCTGAGGAATTCCGTAAACCATTGTCTCTCTTCTGGCAAGAATCCAGATGACTTGGCATTACGTATAGGATCATGGATATCGATAGCTTCGTGACAGATGTTATAGTCGCCAGATATCACTAGTTGAGGACGTGATTTTCTCAGTTCATTGACGTATGAACGGAAGAAGTCGAGCCATTTCATCTTAAAGTCCTGGCGTTCGTCGCCGCTTGTGCCAGAAGGATGATATACGCTCACTACTGACAAATCGCCGAAGTCGGCTCTGATGAAACGACCTTCGTCGTCATATTCAGGGTTGCCCATTCCGTAGACAATATTATCAGGAGTTATTTTTGTAAGGATAGCCACGCCGCTATAACCTTTTTTCTTGGCAGGGAACCAATAATGCTGATAACCCAACATTTCTATCTCCATGAGAGGAATCTGATCTTGAGTAGCCTTAATTTCTTGAAGACAAACGACATCAGGAGTATTAGCCTCCAACCATTGAAGCAGCCCCTTTGAGATAGCAGCTCTTATTCCGTTAACATTATAACTGAAAATCCTCATAGTAATATACTTTCTGCAAATATAAAAAATATTTGTTCAAAAATGCCCACGTTACAGATTCATTTTTTATATTTGAAGACTTAAAATTGAACATTGTGAAAATAAAAATAAAAGCTCGTACCATATTATTGGCGCAGAAGATCAACAGGTGGCGGCATACACACATGTCCGAGAAGCAGTTCATGTTGCTGTTGAGTATTCCCACCGGTTTCCTTGCTGGCCTATCTGCCATCATTATCAAAAAATTAGCCCACTATATCAGGGATTATTTCTATAATGTCGCAACTCACGAAGACCATTATGGATTATTGTTTTTCATCCTTCCAGCCGTAGGTATTCTGCTTACTATCATATTCTGCCGTTACATCTTGAAGAGAGATGTCGGTCATGGCATACCTGGCATTTTATATGCCATACAGAAAAACAAAGGCGCAGTGAAGCCATACAACACCTTCGCGTCTATCATCACCAGTGCCCTGACAGTAGGTTTCGGAGGTTCCGTAGGACTTGAAGGTCCGTCGGTATCTACAGGTTCCGCCATCGGTTCCAACATAGGACAGCTGCTTCGCTTGAACCAGAAAAACATAGTGGTGCTCATCGGTATGGGTTGTGCCGCGGCTCTGGCGTCAATCTTCCAGGCTCCTATCACAGGCATCATCTTCGCCATCGAAGTGTTTATGATAGATATCTCCATGGCCTCATTGATACCAATCATAGTATCATCATTCGTAGCCATCCTGACATCATACTATTTCTTAGGAAGAGCCTTCGAATATACCATCACTACCAGCACTGCCTTCATGCCTGCCAACTCATTGTTCTATGTAGGCTTAGGTCTTTTCGTTGGATTGGTATCAGCATATTTCATGTACATCTATTTCAAGGTCGACAAGAGATTCAAGAAGATAGAATCACCTTGGATGAGATTTGCATTAGGCGTAAGCGGACTGGGTATCTTGATCTTTATCTTCCCAGCCTTATACGGTGAAGGCTACGAAGCCATCAACGCTGCTCTTAACAACGACAATTCCATCTTATTTGAAAACAGCATCTTCTCTAGTTTCCAAAATAACAAATGGATAATACTTGTGCTGATGCTGATAATCATTTTACTCAAGGCCTTCGCCACCTCGTTCACCTTCGCTGCTGGAGGTGTGGGAGGCACCTTCGCACCAGCATTGTTCTTAGGCGCATTCTCGGGTATGTTCTTCGCAACCCTCGTCAATACCCTCGGACTCGGTTCTCTCAACATCACCAACTTCGCCCTCGTTGGAATGGGAGGCGTAATCGCTGGTATGCTGCATGCTCCTCTGACCGGTATCTTCCTCATCGCGGAAATAACAAACGGCTACTCCCTAATGGTGCCGATGATGATAGTATCAGCCATGTCGTATGCCATCAACAGGGTATTCTTCAAAGACTCAATATATACCAAAGCCGTCAGCGATAAGGGTGTTCGCGTGTCTCATAACAAAGACATCAGCATCCTTAATATGATAACCGTCAACAAACTTATAGAAACCAACTTCAAGACGATAAGACCTGAACAGACATTACGCGACTTGCTGCCTATCATTTCTTCATCAACAAGAAACATATATCCTGTTGTGGATGAAAACGGCAACTTCAAAGGTCGCGTGCTCTTCGACTCAATACGCAAGATCATCTTCGACCCAGAACAATACGACACAACTATCGAAGATATCATGCTTCTCCCTGACTACCTCGTCACTACTGAAGACAGTGCAGAGGAAGTCGTGAAGAAATTCGAACGTTCCGGCAACTATAATATCGCTGTCGTAGACGGAAAGAAATATCTCGGATATATCTCAAGAGCTTTGATATTCACAACATATCAAGCGACATTGAAAGAGATTTCGGATGATTGATGAAAATTTGGAATTAGGAGTTAGGAATTCTGTTAATCTTGATTATGAATTATGAATTTAAAAAGAATAAAGGAATTATATAAAGATCCGAAATACACTTCAACGATTGATGTCGGATTGTTTATCTTGTTGATATTCTCATTCCACTTTCTATATCTGGGATGGCAGGCTCTTAACTATTTCCCTATAGCGGGCCTTATCGCCAAGCTCTTCGACTCTGCATCGGCATTGTTATTCAATCAAAGTTGCTGGGTGTTAGAGCATATATTCAGAGTCGACTTCATAACTCACAATCATGCCATAGGCGTGATTAACTGCAATGATGCATATTCTTTTGTCAATGTAGCTCCAGACTGCACAAGCCTTAAACAATGGCTTCACTGGCTATTCCTCATGTTGATTTTCCCTGGACCTTGGAAACATAAGTTATGGTACATCCCTCTTGGTCTCGTCATCATAGAATGGATTAACGTCGTAAGAGTCGTCGGTATCACTCTCTGCATGATACCTTTCCCAACACGCTTCGACTTCTTCCACGATTATTTCTTCAAGACCTTATTCTACTTATGCATTTTTCTGATGTGGGTTGTTTGGGTAGAGAAGTTTTTACATAAAAAAGAAAAAATTAAAGATTAAAAATATGGATTCAAAAAGCATTATCTTCGTCCTTGATGCCGGCGGCACAGGATTCAAATTCTCAGCTGTACAAGACTATAAAGAAATCATCGAAGCCTTCACCATCAAGACAGCTTCCGACACTTTAGAAGAACAGCTCAACAAAATCATAGAAGGATTCCGTCGCACAGAAGAGTTATGCGGCAGCAAACCAGCAGCTATCAGTTTCTGCTTCCCTGGTCCTGCCGACTATCCTAACGGCATCATCTGCGACCTCGCCAACCTCCCATTATTCAGAGGCGGTGTAGCTCTTAAAGACATGTTGGAAAACGAATTCAAGGTTCCAGTATATATCAATAACGACGGTGACTTGTTCGCATACGGCGAAGCTTTAGGCGGCGTGCTTCCAGAAATCAACGCTATGCTTGAAAAGGCAGGCAACCCTAAGAGATACAAGAACCTCGTAGGTCTCACACTCGGCACAGGTTTCGGCGGCGGCGTGGTGCTCAACGGCCGACTCCTTGAAGGCGACAACTCAGCAGGAGCAGAGGTATGGTGCATGAGAAACATATTATATCCTCAGACCAGCGCTGAAGACTCAATAAGCATCAGAGGTGTCCGTCGCGTTTATGCACGTGAGGCTGGCATCGAATTCAACGAAGCTCCACAGCCTTTCGACATCTACGAAATAGCTCTCGGCAATAAAGAAGGTAACAAAGAAGCTGCTCTCAAAGCATGGGACGAATTCGCTACAGTATTGGCCGACATCATCGCAAACATCGCTACAGTGATAGACGGCATCGTGGTACTCGGCGGAGGTCTCTCAGGAGCATCAAAGATATTCATGCCTAGAGTAGTTGAACTTCTCAACACTGCATATCCTGGATTGGACGGAAACCAAATCCCAAGAATGGAGATATCAGCTTACAACCTCGATGATGAAGAAGGTCAAAAGGCATTCACCGCAACATCAGGCAAGATGATAAAAGTCCCATTCTCAGATAAAGAAGTATGGTACGACCCATCAAAGAAAATCGGCATCACAGCAACGAAACTCGGAACATCATCAGCAGTATGCATCGGGGCTTATGCTTATGCGATGAATCAGATATAATTAGGAATAAACGATATAGATACGTTGATTTTCTTTAAGATTTAAAATTGAAAATTAGTGTAGAGTTGAGAGTAGTTTGAAAGTTTAGAGTTAAAAGTGTTAAGTTTATCGATATTAATACACTTATAAACTTCAAAACTACACTAAACCCTACACTTTAAACTAAAACAATGACACTAAAAATAGCTTGTGTGCAGAGCGACATCATCGCTCGTAATCCTTTAGAAAACTTCAAGCATCTTGATGAACTTTTTAAGAAGATTCAAGATGACAGAGATATTATTATACTTCCAGAGACTTTCACCACTGGATTCCCAGCAGAACCAGAATTATTTGCAGAAAATGAAGACGGTCCTACCATGACATGGCTCCGTCAGAAAGCAAAAGAACGCAACTGCGCTATAGTCGGGAGCTTTATCACTCAATTTAGTCACCAAGACTCCAAGTCACCAAGTCACCAAGAAGAATTTCAGTGTCTTAGTGACTCAGAGACTCAGTGTCTTAAAAGCCACAACACTCTCGTATGGATGAATCCTGACGGAACATATTACACCTACAACAAACGTCACACTTTCATGGGCGGCGAGAAAGAACAGCTATGCTGCGGCCAGGATTTGATAACAATAGACTATAAAGGATGGAGGATAAGACCTTTCATCTGTTACGACTTACGTTTCCCTGCATGGCTACGTAACAGCTACAAAGAAGGCAAGTTCGAATACGACTTAGGTATCGTAATCGCCAACTGGCCAGTGCAGAAATCCTATATCTGGAACACTCTTCTCTCAGCAAGAGCTATAGAGAACCAGGCTTGTTTCATAGGCGTAAATCGTGTCGGCATCGACCATAACAACATAAATTATATCGGCGAGACAAAGGTCGTGAACGGCAAGGGAAGGACAGTGGCAGAACTCACAGACAAAGAAGATATTCTTGAAGCCAAGATTGATATGGAGTCGCTGACAAGCTTCAGAAACTATTTCACAGTGCATCGCGACTGGGATAGTTTTGTTATTGAGAAATAAAGTTTTTTTATTACATTTGCCTAAAAATAAATTATGAATATCATTATAGCGGGAGACGGCGAAGTTGGAATGCATCTGGCTCAGGCATTGGAACATGGCGATCATAACATCACCATTGTCGACCCTCATGAAGAGCTTCTGAAAATGATCGAGTCACAGGCCGACCTTATGACTATCATCGGAGACTCAACATCAATAAAGGTTCTTCAACAAGCCAATGTGAAAAAAGCCGACTTAGTCATTGCCGTGCTTCACGACGAACATATCAACCTGCTCACAGGTATCTTGGCCAAGAAACTCGGCGCCAAGAAAGTCATCGTCCGTGTCAACACCATGGAGAACCTCAGCAAGGAGAACTGGCGTATCTATCAAGACTTGGGCATCGACGGCATCGTCTCTCCTGAAGACATAGCCGCTCAGGAAATCATCAACTTGTTAAAACAGAACGTCGCTACTGAAGCTCACGACTTCGCTGGCGGCAAACTGGAACTCCTGATGATCAAACTCGAGCCTAACGCTCCTTCAATCAACAAGACCTTAGAAGAACTCATCGAGAACTACAAACACATCGACTTCAAGGCTCTGGCAATACACCGTCGTCAAAACACTTTCATTCCTAAAGCCGATGACATATTCCTCGAAGGCGACCTCGTCTATGTCATCACCAAACCGCATGCTATCAAAGAACTGATGGAACTCAGCGGCAAGACAAAATTCAACATCAACAATGTGATGATTGTCGGAGGCGGACGTATCGGCAAACTGACAGCCAAACGTCTTGAGAACGACTTAAACATCAAGATTATCGAGATGGATAAAAGCCGTAGCTTTGAACTCACCAACGTCCTTTCAAATACGCTGGTTGTCAATGCTGACGCTCGTAACGTCGACCTCCTTGAAGACGAAGACATCAAAGATATGGATGCTTTCATCGCTGTGACAGACAATACAGAGACCAACATCCTGACATGTCTGCAAGCTAAGTCATTCGGCGTAAAACGTACCATCGCCATGGTCGAAAACATCGACTATATCGACATATCTCAAAACATAGGCATCGACACTATCATCAATAAGAAACTCATCGCTGCTAGCTACATGGTGCGCTACACATTAGGCGGCAACGTATCATCACTCAAATGTCTCAGCGGCATCGACGCCGACATTGTAGAGTTCGTGGTACGCGACGGCGCAGCTGTGACTGACAAGCCTATCAACAAACTCAATATGCCTGAAGGCGCCATCATCGGCGGTATCATAAGAGGCGAAGACAGCTATATCGCCACTGGCAACTTCCAGATACAAGCAGAAGACAGAGTGATTGTGCTCGTATTGCCTAAGACAATCCAGAAAGTAGAGAAACTGTTCCGTTAATAATAACATAAAAATACAATAACTATGAAAAACATCGAACAAACTAATTTTAATGGAAAACGTGTCATTGTACGCGTCGACTTCAATGTTCCGTTAGATGAAAACTTCAATGTCACAGACGACACTCGTATCCGTGCAGCGATGCCTACTATCAACAAGGTCATCAACGATGGCGGCAGACTCATCCTTATGTCACACCTCGGTCGTCCAAAGAAAAACCCAGACCCAAAATATTCTCTTAAACATATCGTAAATTATCTAAGCCAAGTCATAGGCAAGGAAGTAGCTTTCGCTGACGACTGCATGAAAGCAGAAGAAAAGATCGCTGCTATGCAAGACGGCGATGTTCTCTTACTCGAAAACCTCCGTTTCTACGCTGAAGAAGAAGGCAAGGTTCGCGGCATAGAAAAAGGCGAAGAAGGTTACGAAGAAGCCAAGAAAGCTCTCAAAGAAAGCCAGAAAGAATTTACAAAGACATTGGCATCATACGCCGACTATTACATCAACGACGCTTTCGGCACAGCACACCGCGCTCATGCTTCAACAGCGCTCATCGCTGACTATTTCGACGCTGAACATAAGATGTACGGTTTCCTCATGGGTAAGGAAGTCGACGCTGTCGATAAGGTCATGAAAGACATCAAACGTCCTTTCACAGCTATCATGGGTGGTTCAAAGGTTTCAACAAAAATTGAGATTATAGAAAACCTTCTCAATAAGGTTGACAACCTCATCCTCTGCGGCGGCATGACATATACATTCAAGAAAGCTCTCGGCGGCAACATCGGCAAGTCAATCTGCGAAAACGACAAACTCGATTTGGCTCTCTCATTATTGCAAGAAGCTAAAGATAAAGGCGTCAACTTAGTATTAGCTGTCGACGCTGTCGTTGCTGACGATTTCAGCAATAACGCCAACACTTTGGTTGTTGACCCAATGGATATCCCAGAAGCATACGAAGGCATGGACATCGGTCCTAAGACAAGAGAATTATTCGGTGAAGTCATCAAGAATTCAAAGACTATATTATGGAACGGACCATGCGGCGTTTTCGAATTTGACAACTTCTCACACGGTTCACATGCCATCGCTGAAGCCATCGCTGAAGCTACAAAGAACGGCGCTTTCTCATTGATCGGCGGCGGCGACTCTGTTGCATGCGTCAACAAGTTCAACTTGGCTGATCAGGTCTCATACGTATCTACCGGCGGCGGTGCCTTGTTGGAAGCAATTGAAGGCAAGGAGCTCCCTGGCATAGCAGCGATTAAATAAGAACGACTGTATTTAATGGCAATATTACCTGATGAAAGATTCAATGATCATTGGTTTCGACGCAAAACGTATCGTACGTAATAACACAGGTCTGGGCAATTATTGCAGGACATTGATAAACGATATGATTCGTTGCAATGATGATGACAATAAACTATTGTTATATACACCCGACAAAGGTCGAGATGAATTAAGAAACCAAATCATTGAATCTGACAATTCAGGATTTATCTTTCCTAAAAAGAAACTAGGCAAGATTTCCAAAAGTCTTTGGCGCACTAAAAACATCGTCAAGCAACTTTTAGAAGACAAGGTTCAAATATATCACGGACTTAGCGGCGAACTTCCTTTAGGATTAAAAAATAGCGGCATCAAAAGCGTAGTCACTATCCACGACCTCATCTTTTTACGTCATCCTGAGTATTATCACTGGATTGACAGAAAAATATATACCTGGAAGTTTCATCAGACCATAAAACAAGCCGACCGCATAATAGCTGTATCAGAATGTACAAAACGTGACATATTGGAATTCGGCAAAATAAATCCAGAAAAAGTAGAGGTGATTTATCAAAGCTGTAATCCTAAGTTTAGCATAACGCCATCAGAAGATGATATAGAAAACACAACTAAGAAATACAGCTTGCCGAAACGATATCTACTTTGCGTAGGAACGATAGAAGAACGCAAGAACCTGATGCTTGCCGTCAAATCATTACATCTTTTACCTGAAGACATACATCTCGTCGCTGTTGGCAAGAAGACCAAATATGCAGACAAGGTAAAGAAAACAGCAGACAAGATAGGCGTATCGAAACGACTGCATCTATTAAGCGGCGTCAGCGACGACGAATTGAACGTCATATACAAGAAAGCCGAGGTGTTTGTATATCCATCACGATATGAAGGATTCGGCATTCCTATCATCGAAGCTATCTTCTGCGGATTGCCTGTCGTCGCCAGCACAGGCTCATGCCTTGAAGAAGCCGGAGGTCCTGACTGTTCTTATGTCAATCCAGACGATACAGAAGGAATGGCAGCTGCTATAATGCAATTGCTCAATAATGAAGAAGAACGCAAACAACGCATAATGTCAAGTATGGAATACGTTCAAAAATATAGAGGAACAAACATAGCAGATCAAGTCTTCCAACTTTATAGATCACTTCATTAAAAAAAGGAGCTGCCTCGATTGAAGCAACTCCTTTTTACTTAGAGTCTTAGCGACTCAGCAACTTATTTCTTTACAATCTTAACCATTGTCTCATCAACGCTGATGAAATACATGCCTGCGTTAAGGTCTGAGATGTCGATTGTGTTGATACCTTCGCTGATGTTTTGTTGTGAAAGCATCTGGCCATTGATAGAATAGATCTTAACAACAGCAGCCTTAGCGCTTTCTATTGTAACAAAATCTTTAGCAGGGTTTGGATACATAGTGAAAACTACTTCATTGTTTTCTGCTACAGATACTGTGAGTGATACAGTAGCAGTTGCTTTTTCTGATTCGCCAGCTTCATAAACAGCTGTTACAGCGTAGTTATATATACCTGATTCCAAGTCTTCATCAAGGTATGATGTTTTTGCTGTGTTGCCAATCAAAGCGTCATTTCTGTAGATGTTGTATTTTGTTGGTTCTGCATCGAATGGAGAGTTCCATGTCAATTCAATATCATTATCGCTAACTACTCTAGCTTCAAGCTTTGATACTGGTGACAACTGATCAGCAAACTTGTAATATTTTGCAGAAGCTTTGCTGCCCATAGCGATATCTGTATAAACAACACATGGAGATTCATTATGTAATGTCATTGCCATGTATGAGTCTGTACTTGATTCTGTGAAACCTCTTTGACCGACATAAGACCATTCTGTTCCGTTATATTTCATCACTGATACTTTATCACCGAAACTGCCGTCAGCGTAAGCCACATAGAAGTTGTTTTCGCTGTCTATTGCAACGTCGATGCCTTTAACTGTACCGCTAGCTACATTGTCGCCTAACATTTCCCAATCAGCGCCGTTGTGACGATAAACACCTAATTGATCTGTACCTTTTATAACATAAGCGAGGTAGATGTTACCATCAGCGTCGATTGCTAAATCTTGACAGTTTTTAGAGATGAAGTTTTCTTCAGATACAGGAGCATTTCCAATTGTCAACCAGAGTTCTCCAACGAGTTTAGAGACGTACATCTTGTTACCTGCGTAGAAGTCAACCCATGATACATAAGGAACGTCTTTGCTGTCGAGAGCTAATCTTGCCCATGAACCGCCGCCTGATGTGATATAGCTGCCCATTGTTTCCCAGTTGCCGTTTTTATATCTGTTCAAATAATAACGGTTGCTTTCGCCTGCGTCATTAAATGCTACATAAACGCTGTTTTGTGCGTCAACAGCAATCTTTGGAACTGAACCAATCTTACCGATTTGACCAACGTCTGACCATTCGTCGTTAGCATATTTCTTGACTTTAATCAAGTTGTTTGATTTAAGGCTATATGTTACATATACACCGTCAGTACCAGCAGCGATGCTACCATCATAACCCATTTCTTCCATGATAGTTTCTAACTTCTTCCAGGTCTTGCCTTTTGAATCAAATCTGTAAAGTGCAGGGAAGCCTGATTCATATAAGAATGTGTAAATATCACCATTGTATGAGCATGTTCCGAAAATGAAGCCATAACCGACTTGTGTGAAAGCACGTTCGCCTAATGTTTCCCAGCTAGCGTTCAATGCTTCTTTAACAACGATTGTGAATTCTTGGTAAGTTGCATTTGCGCCATCGCTGACTTTTAACACTACTACATATTCACCAGCTTGAGTTGGAACGCCAGAAAGTTTTGCTGACTTATAATCATTTTGTTCTAATGTCAACCATTCTGGTTTTTGTTCGATGCTGACATTGATGTTTTTATCATCTGTATCGTGGAAATATACATTGTAGATGTATTCTGTAGCAGCAGGGACTTCAACGACAGGAACTGAAGTGAATTTTGGAGCTGCGTTTGTTTTACCGTTAGCATAAGCACTTATGCCAGCATTGTCAACAGCACCATTTTCATCTAAAAGAATACCAACGACTCTAATGTAGTTATGGTCATAACCTTCTGGTAAATAATATGTAAATGTTTGAGCAAATGTCTGACCTTTAGCAAGTGGTGTCAAACCGCTTTCTCCTTCATAAGTACCGAGTAATTGACGAGCAACGTGGTCATAAGCTATTCTGTAATATGGTATAGGGTCTGGCAGATCTTCGAAGCCACCCATTGACATCCATACGTTAGCATAAACGTTAGCTTGGTTATATGCAGCTGTTGTTCCTGTTACAGCATCTTCGCAAACAACACCACTCACGCGGTATGAACCTTCTATATTTTCAAGAGCTGTGACGGTAATGACAGCTGTCAACAAACGTGTTGCTTCATCAAACTGTGTTTCAACGCTTACATTTGCTTTTGGTTGAAGATTCATTTCTTCTTCAACACATTGGAACCATTCATCAATGTTCTTGCCTGAATAACGACGACCTATATTAGCTGATGGTGCTGAACTGACCTTCATCTTTTCAAAGTATTCGCTATAAGCCATAGGTTCATTTTGCATTTGAGGATTACAGTGAACAGCTATAGCAATCACATTGTCATAAGCATGTTTCAATGAATCAATGTAATAAATACCTGATGGGCAATTATTACACCATGTTCCAGTAGCCTCTTCAAGAAGCACATTCTTTTGCGCTGTCAAGATGTTCAAAGACAACATCGCGCAAATAACAAGTAATAATTTCTTCATAACTATTTTGTTGATTTAATTAAGGGCACAAAGATATAAAAAGTCTTTTAATAAACTTTCAATTTATCACCTGTTTGTTCAATAATTGCTCTGTAGTAATCTTCGCTGTATTTAGGCTGTTCAACTTTTGGAGCGTAGAACTTATGGCTCTTTGGTGTTGCCTGTGCAGTCTTGATGTTGAAGTCCATATATTTTACAAATAAATATTTATAGAACTCTCTCCAGTCAGCCACTAATTTTTCAGCTTCTGTGCTTGAGAATGTTGTGAGGAATGCAACAGCTTCTGCAGGATTTTCGTTGTATAATGCTGCTGCTTGAGCATCTATATGTGAAACCATTTCAGCCCAGCCTTGTTCGTAAGCCGCTTGACGTTCTGCTATCTCAGGATGGATGTATCTGTATTTTGTATAAGCCCAGTTTGTAACTTGGTTGAAAGCCCAGAAAGCAGCTGTCTCTGAATATTCCATGATGCTGCCGTTTCCTACTCTGAAAGCGTTAGGTATTTCAGTCATACATGTGTACATTGGACAATATACTGTACTTGCTGCATCGTCAACACCGAACCAGATGATACCGCCGATTTCAGCGATTGTGTTAGGACGACATTGTGCTACAAAAGAGAATGCTGTTTGTTGTGTTGCTGTTGCACGTTCGTGGACGTATTCAACGCCATCTACTTCCCAACCCATTGGACGTGATCTGTAAGGACAGCCGAATGGACCTGCACCGACGTCTTGAGTCATATCGAGTTCTGTGCCTTCGAGGTGGTCACGCATAAATGCCAT
The DNA here is from genome assembly GCA_045612025.1 of Bacteroidales bacterium. Classification (GTDB taxonomy): domain Bacteria; phylum Bacteroidota; class Bacteroidia; order Bacteroidales; family F082; genus Limimorpha. Next base: position 16,769 of record JAZKYG010000089.1, on the reverse strand, counting down.
AACATCTAAGAGGCTTACTTTTTCTGTTGGCTTAACCCAGAGAGGCATTCTGTTTGTTGGGAAATTTTCTGGTGTCTGTGGCTGACCGCTTACGTATGGTTTTGCGCGGTTGATGTTTCTGCCTGTTGCATAATCCCAATATTGATCCATGCCGTCAACGATTTGGTTAAACATAGCCCAAACACGGATTTCACAAGCGCGAGCGCCGCTGAAATCTACTGGTGCATAAACGTCTGAGAATGAGAATTGCTCATCTGGACCTGCGTATAAATTATTTTTCTTAGCAAATGAGATAACGTCTTCTGCGTAAACACAGTCGATGTTAGCATTCTTCAAAAGCTTGTCAATATTCTTTGATGTGATACTGTTCTTGTTTTGCTTGTTAGCCAATGGGAAAGTGGTGATACGAGCTTGGTTAGCGTGAGCTGATACATAACCGTCTGGCACACGAAGAGCTACCCAAACAGCACCTTTTTCTTGACCTTTACCGATGAGTTCCATAATCCATACTTCGTTAGGGTCAACAATAGAGAATGATTCACCATCGCTGATATAACCATAGTTAGCAACTAATTCAGCCATCACCTTGATAGCTTCACGAGCTGTCTTTGCACGTTGTAATGTGATGTAAATCAAACTGCCGTAATCTATCAAACCATTAGGATTGCCTAAGTTTGGAAGTCCGCCGTAAGTTGTCTCAGCAATAGCGAGCTGCCATTCATTCATATTACCTACAACATTGTAAGTATGTGCTACTTCTGGAATGCTACCGAGATATCTTCCTGAATCCCAATCAACGATTTGTCTCATTGCGCCTTCTGGATAGTCGGCTGCTGGGAAATGATATAACTCGCCGTAAAGAACGTGAGAGTCTGCTGCGTAAGAAACCATTGATGTTCCGTCAACAGAAGCTCCCGGAGTGATTAAGAAATTTGTACATGCCATAGCTGGTCTCACGAATGAAACTAAGCAGATAGCAACTAATAAAGTCAATACTCTTTTCATATCAAATAATTTAAAATGTTAATAATCAATTATAATATTTCTCTAATTTGTTGTTCGTCATTTTCAAGCTGTTTCTTTAAATCTTCAAGACTATCGAACTTGCGTTCGTCTCTAATCCTTTTCACGAAACGTATCTTGAGATCTTTTTCGTATATATCTCCGTCAAAATCAAAGATATGCACTTCTATACTCTCTTCATCGCCTGCATTGATAGTCGGTTTCTTTCCGATATAAGTCATTGACTTATAGACCTTACCTTCAAAATCGGCGTATGTGGCATAAACGCCAGGCATCTCTATCAGACGGTATTCTTTCTCAACATCAAGATTTGCAGTACGATAACCTAATTCTCTTCCTATCTTATTTCCGGAAACGACTTTTCCGACATACGAATACTGATAGCCGAGAAGCATATTGGCATGTTCCACGTCGCCACGTTGCAAAGAGATTCTGATCTTGGTAGAACTCACTGCAATATTTTCAACATCGTGAGCTTCAATACGCTGTACCTCAAAATTATATTGCGCTGCCAAGTCTTGCAACAGACTGAAATCGCCGGTTCTGTTTTTTCCAAAATGATGGTCATAACCGATGACTATTCTAGCAGGACTTATTTTCTCTATCACATAATCACGGATGAAGACATCAGATGGAACACGTGAAAATTCCTTGGTGAAATTCACAATGATAAGATTATCAATACCAATCTCTTCAAGATGTCTTATCTTCTCTTCTTGAGTAGTGATGAAACGCAAGTTAGAACTGTTGATATTCAGGACTTGTCGAGGATGTGGATAGAATGTAATCACAACAGTCTCACCGCCAATCGCTTTCGCAGCATTCACCATATCGGACAGTATGGCACGATGTCCTTGATGCACGCCGTCGAAAGTACCAATTGTGACTATTGCCTTAGGCACTTTTACAAAATCGGTGAAATTGTGATATATTTTCATAAGTTAAAATTCTCGATTATATATTTGGCAATCTGCACTGCATTGGTAGCCGCGCCTTTTCTGATATTATCTGACACCAACCAGATATTCAATCCTTTATCTATGCTGAAGTCGCGACGTATTCTACCAACGAAGACATCGTCTTTATCGTAAGCCATCACTGGAGTAGGGTAGACGTTCTCACTTGGATTATCATAAAGCGTTACGCCTGGAGCAGAAGACAAGATATTTCTGACTTCATCTAAATCAAAGTCTTGTTCAAACTCGATATTGATGCTTTCAGAGTGGCCTCCATAAACAGGCACACGCACAACAGTAGCAGTGACAGCTATATCGGAATGTAAGATTTTATTTGTCTCAAACACTAGCTTTTCTTCTTCAGCTGTGTAGCCGTTTTCCATGAAATTACCTCCGTGAGGTATCACATTCTCATGAATCTGTGTAGGATAGGCTGGATTATCACAGACTTCGCCCTTTTGTTCAAGAGCCAATTGGTTAAGACCTTTCTGTCCGCTTCCGCTGACTGACTGGTAAGTAGAAATCACCAGACGTTTGGCATTATATTTTTTATGCAATGGAGCCAATGCCATCAACATACATATAGTGGTGCAGTTTGGATTTGCGATGATGTGATTGTCAACACTAATGTCTGAAGCATTGATTTCCGGCACTACGAGAGGAACGTTTTTGTCCTTACGCCAAGCCGAGCTGTTGTCGATGACGTAAGTTCCGACAGCTGCGAACTTCTCGGCGTACCTTAGCGAGACCTCAGCGCCCGCTGAAAAAATCGCGATGTCTGGTCGAGCTTCAACAGCCTGATCCATCGAAATCAATGTTAACTCCTTATCTTTATATGTGACTTTTTTTCCTATAGATTTATCTGATGCCGCTACAATGATCTCGTCAATCTGCAAATTTTGTTCAGCCAAAACCTGTAACATCTTCTGACCGACTAAACCTGTAGCTCCTATAACAGCGACTTTCATTTCTTAATAGATATTAATAAATAATGACTCTTTTTAGCTTATTTTGACTTCATTTTTAACACTTTTTAACACAAAAGTTAAAGTTAGTTAAAAATCAGTGTCTTATTAAAAAAAAGATATACTTTTACACGCAAAAATACGAATTTATTAGAAACCTTAAACGTACAAAATTGAAAAACCATAAAACTATGAAACATATATTTACTTCATTGTTAATTATGACGTGTGCGCTGCATAATCAAGCGCAAGTCATTCACGAAAACGACATCGTAATAAACGAAATCATGGCTGACCCAAGTCCGAGTATCGCGCTTCCGGAATGGGAATATATCGAACTATATAACGCTTCTGTATCTGCAATCAATATCAACAAATGGAAGTTGATACTCGGTAAGAAAGAGTTGTCATTCAATGAGAATATCATAATCCAATCCGACGAATATCTCATCTTATGCCACAACGATGCCATTGATGACTTGTCAATTTTTGGAAAATGTTACGGATTTTCTTCCTTTCAGATAACAAACTCCAGAAGCAATATCACTTTAATCGATGAAAACGGAAATCTCATTGCCAGCATAAACTTTGACATTTCGTGGCATTCAACGACTTATAAGAAAGACGGAGGCTGGTCGCTGGAACAAATCGACGCCTTTAACCCATGCGCCGGAAAAAAGAATTGGGGAAGTTCCAATAACAATAAAGGCGGTACGCCTGGAGAAACAAATTCCATCGCAAACGAAAATGTCATTGCACCGAAACTCGACCATATAAATCCATGTTCGGCGAATGAAATTGAAGTGTTTTTTAATCAGAATATGAATCCGGAAGACTTACAAAATATTGATAACTACCTTATTCCAGAATTAAATCTATATCCTGAAAAAGCAGAGACAATACAATACAAAAACGATTACGTCAAACTATCTTTCGATTACATTTTCGAAGAAGGGGAATTATACACACTTAATATTAATAATGTGACAAACTGCAAGGACATTCCTCCTGAAAACGAAATTGAAATCATATTCGGAATGCCGTCATCCGTAAGTCGCAACGACATTGTCATCAACGAAATATTATTCAATCCTATATCTCCAGGCATTGATTATCTGGAACTTTACAACCGTTCCGACAAGGTCATCGACCTAAAGGAAATCATGTTCGGAACCATAAAAGAAACGTTTCCAAATCCCGCCGACACTACTCTCAAAGAGATTTGTTCTGAAAGCCGTATCATGCTTCCTCATTCATATATCACACTTTCCCTCGACAAAGAAATTGTCAAATATCAGTACGACATCGACTTTGACAATGATGAGAATTTTCTTGATGTCGAGTCGTTTCCGTCTTTACCAAATGAAGAAGGCCACGTCATAATATGCAACAAAAACAGGATGACGATTGATGAAATGAGATATGCCGACAAGATGCATTACGATTTATTATCTGTCACACAGGGTGTTTCTCTAGAACGCATATCTACCGAGAATCCCTCTCTCGATGAAGACAACTGGCATTCCGCTTCTTTTAATTTCAATTACGGCACGCCTGGATATAGAAATTCCATGGCAAAAGATGATGATGTAAATATTAATGATAACGAAATTAAAATCATACCGGAGATATTCTCTCCCGACGGAGACGCCAAAGATGATATCTGCGGCATTTACTATAATCTAGATGACAATGGCTGCACTTTAAACATCAAGATTTTCAATTCCGACGGACTGCTTATAAAGAATCTGTTAAACAATAATCTCGTCAATAAAGAAGGGGTAGTTTATTGGGACGGCAGCGATGACAACAATAGCAGCGTCTCAACTGGAATTTACATCATCCAAGCGGAAATCTTTGATTTGAAAGGAAATGTGGAAAGAAGCAGAAATGTAGTTGTAGTAGCGAGAAATTAAAAACTCAAAAGTTAAAAAGTTAAAAAATTCAAAACCTCAAAATTCTGAGGTTCTTAGATTTTGAAGTTCTGAATTTTCACAAACGCTTCTTCAGGATCGTCAATCTCAAGACAGAGTGTTTCCATCGGGCATAAGCCATCGCCCTTTCTATTGATGATTCTATCTACGATTTTATCGTATGAGATTTTAACATTATAATTTTCGAACACATCAACTGCAGGTTTGCTGATAGTTGGAGTATATACTTCTTTAACGCCAGCGTAAACCATAAGCAAAGCCGCAGCTTTTCCTATGACCTTATCCGCCACCATCGAATCGCGAAGCTGTTCTTTATCTTCCTTCAAAAGCTTCATTAAAGGAGCAACGCCTCTGTCGTTAGAAAGCACGACAGAAGCGTCACTTTTATATATCACAATAGTGTGATTTTCTTTCAACAAAATATCTTTTAACTCCGCTATATTCATAATTATGGTCTATAGACAACAGTCAACTGACAACAGACTTTGTCCATAGTTCAAAAGACTTAGTTTAACGTTCAATGTTCAACAAAAAATATGTTCCAAACAATTGCAATATCATTCCAGGAACACCGATTCTGAAATCCTGTACTGCAAGATAAAATGATGATGTCATTGCCCATTCTGCCAATGTTCCGATACATTGGTATGCTAAAATAACCATTAACAAATTAATGATAGAGACCTTATGTGTCTTATTTGCTACAAATGATGCAGCCAATGCCAAGACCACTGATTTTATCAATATTGCTGGAAGTATGGCAGGAGCTGGCATTCCGAACAAGATTGAGTTTATCACTGGTGACAATACCGCTGTCATCAAACCTACTTTTACACCATATTTATATGATGCTATTAAAGTGAAGAAATAAATCGGCAGGAACATCTTGCCGCCATTAGGAATCAGATGGCACAACTGAGGCAAAACGATATTACCTGCAACAAACAAAAAGACAAACAGATAAGTCTTTAACTCATTTAATCCGTAGTTATAAATCTTTATTTCTCTTTCCATATCACTTCAAATAATTTTCTACAAATATTCTTAAATCATCGCCGTTCAAGTTTTTAGCGACAATATTTCCGCCGATGTCTAATAAAAAGTTCTGAGGAATCCAAGCCACGCCGTATTCTGTAGTAGCACTGCAATCCCAGCCTTTCAACTCAGAGACATGATTCTTCCATGACAAATTATCACTGGCAATTGCTTTTGTCCAAGCGTTCTTGTCTGTATCCAACGACACGCTTATGATGTCAAATCCTTTGTCTTTAAAGTCGTTATAAACCGCTACGATATTAGGATTTTCCTCACGACAGTCTGGACACCATGCAGCCCAGAAGTCTATCATAAGAAGTTCCTGATTTCCTATGAGTTCTGACAAAGAAACTTCTTGCCCGTCAACATCATTCATCGTAAAATCAATATAAGGCTGGCCGACTTCAGTGCGTTCCAAGAAACTTATATATTCATTAAGCTTAGCAGCATAAGATGTTGCGTCATCGTTAAAATATGACATAATATCTCTCAATTCATCTAGACTGAAAAGCCATTTGTAGCGATACGCAACATAAGGTGCCAAATCTTTTTCTGGATGATTTTCAATGATTTCAAGTATCAATGTTTTCTTAGCATTATCATCAGCTTGAGAAAAATCGCTATTTAAGTCATTGAGCAGTTCTTGTGTTTCAGAAGCTGTCACAGTAATCTTATTATAATTGTTGAAATCACCTTTAATTACAACATCTTCATTATCAGGGAAGAAAGGCAAGGCACGACGCCAACCTTTAATAAAAATATGATAAGCATCACCATGATTATCTTTCTTGACATCAAAGTGCGCCTTGTTATCTTTTATCAATACTGAATCAACATTAACAAAATCATTATCAATTATCTTCTGGAGATAAACTGCTTTTCCGTTTGCATTAGTCATTTCAACATCAATCTTGAATGTATTTCTATTACATGCAAATAATGTCAAAACGATGAGTGAAGAAATTATAAGTCTTTTCATGTTAATATTTTTTCAGATAAACAAAATTACTTAAGAATTTCCTCAACTTTCTTTCTTAAATCTTCACCTCTTAAGTTTTTAGCAATGATTGTACCTTCTGCATCAATCAAGACATTGCTTGGGATTGAAAACACTGAATAATCTTGAGCAGCTGCATTATTCCAACCCTTGAGGTCTGAAACGTTATGCCAGAAAAGTCCGTCAGCCTCAATAGCCTTGATCCAGTTTTCTTTTTTATCATCCAAAGAAACACCTAAAATATCGAAACCTTTTTCATGATATTCTTTGTATACAGCAACGACATTTGGATTTTCAGCACGGCAAGGTCCGCACCATGAAGCCCAGAAATCAACTAACAAAAGCTTTGATTTTCCAACGAGTTCCGACAATGACAAGAATGTTCCTTCTGGTGTCTCTTGTGTAAAATTGAGATATGGCCTGCCAACGTCAACACGTTGAAGCTTTGCGATATATTTATTTAAAAGAGTTGCAAATTCATTGTCTTGAGCAATGTTGAAATGATTGACGAAATCTTCAAGTTCGGTAAGTTCGTAACTCAAGCGATTGTTATATAGTATATAAGGTGACACAAAACTGCTATAATTCTTAGCAATGAAAAGATTTCTGTAAGAAGTCTGATTCTTCTCAACTTGATCATATTCTATGTAAATCTTTTCCATAGCGGCTTCGTCTTCTTTTTGTGCAGCTATCTCATAATTCTTTCCTAACTCTCTAAGTTGGTTGTTGAATTTTCTGTTTTCAGCATTATATTCATTGATAAGCTGTTGTGCGTATGAAGCTGTCACTACGATATCTGCATTATCCTTAGCGTCACCAACGATTGTAACATCATTGTTTTCACTGAAGAATCCTATTGAATATCTTACATTTTCTATTTTTATTGAATAATATGCTGTAGGATTACCTTCTTCGATAGTGAAATTAACAATATTATTTTGCATCAAAGCAGAATCAATGACTGTTGACTTACCATCAACAAGTTTATTCAAATAAATCATTTTACCTTCTGCATTTTGTAATTCAACCTTAACATTAAATGAAGGTTTGCTACATGCTACTAATGCAAATAATGCAACGACCAATGTCAATAATCTGATTTTCATAATGATATAATTTTATAATGATTTCTTTTTATTTTTCTTAAATAATAAAAGTATGATAAATATTAACATTAAAGAACTGCATACGCTCAATAATGTCTGCAATAATACCACCAAAATAAGCTTAAAGCTGAATGCTTCCAATGTAAACAGCACTAGATTATGAACCATCAGCAATAAGAAAGTATACACTAGGAACCTACTGACTCCCATATTATTAAGCGATGGTTCATCATTCTCGTTTATGTCTTTTCTTCTTGTCATTCCATTTATCACCAAAGGACGTATGAAAGCCATAAAGACAGTTGCTGCTGCATTCAAGCCAGGCGTTCCATTGAATAAATCAACAGTCAGTCCCATGGTAAATCCTGCAAAAAGCAATTTCCAATTTGGAATATTAAATGGCAGAAGAAGGATATACAAAATATAAACGTTAGGATGTATATAATAACCAAGACGAATATTATCTATCACCAAAACCTGCAACAGAAGCAAGCCAATGAATCTAAAAAAATTTATAACCAGTCTATTATTCATTTTATCATTGGTTTAAGGTGAGTGAATCTATTTCAATTTGGTGTAAATTTTCGATAACAAAAACGTGACGCAAAGTACTGAAGTTTGTCGAAAAACGAATCTTAGCAGAGTTAAAATCCTTGGAGTCTGACTCAAGCATTTCCTCAATAGTTCCTATCATAATGTCTGCCGGATAGATATTAGAGAATCCGCTTGTCACCAAAGTATCTCCTTTTTCAAGATCCAAATGCAAAGGGATATCATTAACCGTTCCAAAATGATAGTCGCGATTACCCCAAGTCACATTTGCTATATGCTGATTATCTGTGAATCTGGCACTTACTACAGTATAAGGATGCAACATGCTTATCACTGATGCATAATGTTCTGTAACGTTGACGACTTTTCCAACCACACCCTTCTCACAAATGACACCCATATCTTTCTCTATACCATCTTTTCTTCCTTTATCTATAAGCAAATAGTTATTAACATTATAAATACTATTGTTAATAACCTTGGCAGGGATAAAGCGAAAATCGAAAGAAGACGAGTCTGTTAGAACAGAAGTGTCAGAATTAGCATTATACAACTGACTCATCAGGAAAGCATTATGCTCCACCATCAGTTGATTTTCTTCTTTCAAGGAAAAGTAGTTGGTACAATTGGTTTTGGTTTTAAATAACCCACCTGATATGGCGTTACCTACTTTTGTTAACTTACGTTTCTGATATGGAAGATTGTTTACCAACATTATGATACACAATACTTCCAATATCAAAAACAGTAGGATGTTATTATATTTTTTTAAAAAATTTAATAAACTATACATGACTATCAATCCGGATTACTTAATCAGGAATGGGAATTTGTCAAAGTTTTTAAGAGCGATACCTGTACCGCGAGCCACTGCTCTCAATGGGTCGTCAGCAACGTGGATAGGCAACTTTGTCTTAGCATGCAAACGTTTGTCGAGACCGCGCAACAAAGCGCCGCCACCGGTAAGATAGATACCTGTGCGATAGATATCAGCTGCCAATTCCGGAGGAGTTTGTTCCAATGCATTAAGTACAGCTGTCTCAATCTTAGAGATGCTCTTATCCAAGCAATATGCTATTTCTGAATAGTTTACCTTTATTTCTTTTGGAATACCTGTCAAGAGGTCTCTACCATGAACTGCGTATTCCTCTGGTGGGTTATCGAGTTCTGTCAATGCTGAACCTACTTCAATCTTAATCATTTCAGCAGTTCTCTCACCGATGTACATATTATGCTGTTTACGCATATACTCAACGATTTCAGCTGTGAAATCATCACCAGCAGTACGGATTGACTTGTTATTTACGATACCGCCAAGAGCAATGACAGCGATTTCACTTGTACCACCGCCGATGTCAACGATCATATTACCCATTGGTTCAAGAACGTCGATGCCGATACCGATAGCAGCCGCCATTGGTTCATGGATAAGACGAACTTCTTTAGCGCCAGCTTGTTCTGCAGAGTCCTTAACAGCTCTCTCTTCAACTTCTGTGATACCTGATGGAATGCAGATAACCATTTTCAATGCTGGAGGGAAAATGCTATTATGGAAGTTGATCATCTTGATCATATCTCTAAGCATATACTCAGCTGCTTGGAAGTCAGCGATAACACCATCACGCAATGGTCTGATGGTCTTGATGTTTTCGTGAGTCTTTCCGTGCATCATCATAGCGCGTTTACCGACAGCCATGATTTTCTGCGTATCTCTTTCTATCGCAACAATAGAAGGCTCGTCAACAACCACCTTATCATTATAGATAATGATGGTGTTGGCTGTACCTAAGTCTATCGCTAGTTCCTTATTGAAAAATGAAAACAATCCCATTTTGACAATTTTTAATTAGTGTTTGAAATGACGATAGCCTGTGAATACCATTGCCATATCGTTTGCATTGCAATAGTCGATAGAATCCTGGTCTTTAATAGAACCGCCAGGTTGGATAACTGTTGTAACACCTGCATTATGAGCTATTTCAACACAGTCAGCGAATGGGAAGAAAGCATCAGAAGCCATCACTGCGCCGTTGAGATCGAATTCGAATGACTTAGCTTTTTCGATAGCTTGTCTCAAAGCATCAACGCGTGATGTCTGACCGATACCTGAAGCATATAATTGTTTGTTCTTTGCTAAAACGATAGCATTTGAACGGCTGTGCTTAACGATTTTATTTGCAAAGATCAAGTCTTCAATTTCTTGAGCTTCAATGTTTTTATTTGTAACAGATCTGAAGTCTTCAAGTGTTTCTGTATGAAGGTCACGATCTTGAGCCAAGATACCGTTAAGAGCTGATTTATATACTGTTGTTGGGAAATCGTTTGATTTGAGTTTCAAGACGATTCTATTTTTCTTTGCGAAGAGGATATCCAAAACGCCTTCGTTATAGTCAGGAGCTACGATAACTTCGAAGAACATCTTGTTTATTTCGTTAGCTGTCTCAACATCGATAGCTTTGTTACTTACGAACACACCGCCGAAAGCTGAAACCGGATCACCTGCCAATGCTGCTTGATAAGCTTCTGCAATTGTTGGACGTGATGCAATACCACATGGGTTGTTGTGTTTCAAGATTGCGAATGTTGGTTCGTCAAATTCGCGGATAAGATTAAGACCAGCTTCTAAGTCTAACAAGTTGTTATATGATAAATCTTTACCGTGAAGTTTTTCAAAAACATCATCGAGTTTGCCGTAGAAAACAGCTTTTTGATGAGGGTTTTCACCATAGCGCAATTCGCTGCGATTGTCGATATGAATGTTCAAGTCTTTTGCTTCGTCATCTTTTGCAAACCAGTCATAGATCATGCCGTCATAGTGTGAACTTGTTGCGAAAGCATATTTTGCGAAACGTTTACGATCTTCAAGACTTGTGCAGCCGTTTTGAGCTTTATAAAGTTCCATGAATTCGAGGTAATATTTCGAATCAGGAACGATAACAACTTCATTGAAGTTCTTGCCGCCAGCACGAATCAATGAGATGCCGCCTATATCTATCTTTTCGATAATCTTAGCAGGATCGTCTGTTGACTTAACTGTTTCTTCAAAAGGATAGAGGTCAACGATAACGAGGTCGAAAGCAGGGATTTCATATTGCTTCATTTCCTCAACGTCTTTCTCATTTTGCAAACGACCTAAGATACCGCCGAATACTTTTGGGTGTAAAGTCTTAACGCGACCGCCAAGAATTGAAGGATATGATGTAAGTGATTCTATAGTCTTAACAGAATCAACAAGTTCTTTAATGAAATCGTATGTTCCGCCAGTAGGATAAATTTGAACATCTTGCTCTTTCAACAAAGCAACAATTTTATCTAAATTAGTCTTGTAAAAGACTGATATTAAGCAGGTTTTAATCTTTTTCAAGGGACACGAATTTTAAGGTTAAACATATTGCAATAATAAGAAATATATATCACTTAGAAAAGTATTTTTGAGATTTTTTTTGAAAAAAAGTCAAGGGTTGAATTCCAAAACTCAGAACCCCAGAATTTCAGAAACTCAGATTTTTTTGATGTTTTAAATTTCTGAGTTTTTGAGATTTTTAAATTTTAAAATGCTGAATATTAAAGATTTATTTTTTTTGATTTTTTTAATAAAAAAACTTGTTTATCGGATTTATTTGTTGTAATTTTACAAGTCAAATTTTTTTAATGTGGATACTCGTTGGATAATAAATAATAACATTGATAAACAAATCGTTAGCGATTTATCTAATGCATTGGGCATAGATGAAAATCTTGCGACTTTGCTTGTCCAACGTGGTATTACAAATTATGACGAAGCAAAAGATTTCTTCCGTCCTTCTTTGACTCATCTTCACGATCCATTCTTGATGAAAGATATGGACAAAGCAGTCGAACGTGTCAAGAAAGCTTACGAAAACGGAGAGAAGATCTTGATTTACGGCGACTATGACGTAGATGGCACGACAGCTGTCGCATTGATTTACACTTATCTTAAGAACTTCATCAGCAAGAAAAAGATTGAGTTTTACATTCCAGACAGATACGATGAGGGTTATGGCATATCTTATAAAGGTATAGACTATGCTGCTGAAAACGGTTTCAGCCTCGTTATTGTATTGGACTGCGGCATCAAAGCTGTCGATAAAATAGAATACGCAAATGAACGTAACATAGACTTCATCATCTGCGACCACCATCGTCCTGGAGACGAAATCCCTAATGCGGTGGCTGTACTTGATTCTAAACGTTCAGATTGTCAATATCCTTATAAAGAGTTATCTGGCTGCGGCGTAGGTTTCAAACTCATAACAGCTTTATCAATGAGCTTGAATCGCCCTATCGAAGAAGTCTACGAACTGCTTGATTTGGTTGCTGTCAGCATCGCTGCCGATATAGTTCCTATCACTGGTGAAAACAGAGTACTTGCTTATTACGGACTTCAACTCATAAACAAAAATCCTAGACCAGGATTGGAAGCTGTTCTCAGTCACGCTAACGTACATAGAGTGGAAGAAGAACCAGCAGCAAATTCTGAACAGCCTCAAAACGTACTTAACAAGGAAGTTACTGTCAGCGACCTGGTCTTCATGATCGGACCTCGTATCAACGCTGCAGGAAGATTGGAAAAAGCCAGCGACTCCGTAAGATTGCTCATCGCAGAGAGAAAAGAACATGCTGAGAAATTGGCTTCGTCAATAAACGACTTGAACGTAAGACGTCGTGAATTCGACAATAAAATAACAGAAGAAGCTCTCTTGATGATTCAACAAAACGAGAAACTCCTTAATGCAAAAAGTACAGTTATCTTTAACGAAAACTGGCATAAAGGCGTTATCGGTATCGTAGCATCAAGACTTACAGATAGTTACTATAGACCAACTATAGTACTCACAAGATCAAACAACCTCATCACAGGTTCTGCTCGTTCTATAAAGAACTTCGATATTTATGATGCCATCGATCATTGTTCTGACTTATTAGAACACTTCGGCGGTCATAAATATGCAGCAGGTTTATCATTAAAACCTGAAAACTTAGAAGAATTCGCCCGCCGCTTTGAAGAATACGTGGCAAACAATATCGATAACGAAGAACTTATTCCAGAACTTAATGTCGACCTTGAAATAAACTTCTCCGACATTACACCGAAATTCGTGAGAGTGCTGAAACAATTCGCTCCTTTCGGTCCTGGAAATATGGCTCCTGTATTCCTTTCTAAAAACGTTATCGACACTGGCTCATCACGACCAGTTGGCGGACAAGAAAAGAAGCATCTTAAACTGTCAATGACTCAAAAACAAGACAACAATACTGTCTTGCCTGGTATCGCATTCCAAAAAGGCGCAGACTACCAAAGAGTTAATTCTAAAGAACCATTCTCGATCTGTTATTGCATAGAGAAAAACTTCTGGCAAGGAAAGACAAATCTTCAACTTAACGTCAAAGACATCAAATTCGAAAATTTCGAATAAGAACACTGGTATTATTTTTCAATAATAAAAATGCTATAATACTTTTGTCGCTGATTTGCGTATTCTGTATTATAGCATTTTTGTTTTATAAGGTTACAGGGAAAAATATCACTCTGACAGCTATAAACACTCCAAATAACATCAATATTATTCCTATTATTTGGTTCATGATTTTCATCATCTTTTCTGTGAAGAATCTCTTTAAAGAGTAAGCTCCCGCTGCTTTCAAAATATCGAAAAACAAAACAGTGGCAAAAACTCCAATAAAGAAAACAATCATAGAATATCTATTGCCACCAAAATTACTTGATGCTGTTGCAACACAAGTAATCCAAAATATCCATACAAAAGGATTGAAGATATTGATGATAAAGCCTTTACTGATAAAAACATACCATTTAGGGTCATCAATAAATCTAGCATTCATTTTATCTATCTTCTGCGTGTTGCTTTCACTGATATGGATAATTTTCTCAGGCGACAGAAGGAAAGTGTAAATACCAAAGATTATCAAGATGATACCAGCACTTATTCCTGCATATATGATGTTATCCCTATCAGTAATATTAAACTGAACATTAGTCATCATCATCAATGCAACAATCATTATATCATTCATGATGATTCCTAAATCAAGAAACATAGCAGCCTTGAAACCTCTGCTGATACTTGTTTGAATCAAAGTAAAAAATGAAGGTCCGAATCCCATTATCAATGCGAGAGACAGACCTATTATTACACCTTCTAGAAATATCATTTTTCGGTATTTAAAGAAGTTATATACTGCTTCCAATCTTCGTATCTTTTACCTTTCAAGACACGTGGGAATTTTGTTGCACCGCCAATTTTTCCTGTCTTTTCCATAAAGTCATAGAAAACATGTGTTGGCAAAACATCTATATATAAGTTTCTTAACGCTTCTTCTCTTTCAACACGATAGTCATCGTTCAGCACTTTCAGATGCTCATCTATCTTCTTAATAGCCAATTCTTTGTCGATAGGTTCGTCACATCCCAAATACCAGTGATGAGCGAATGTCTTATCTTCACGGAAACCAGCGACTGTAAACTCGTTAATATCAACTTTCAATTCATTTGATATATTCTCAACAGCTTGATTCATATTATCTTGTGAAAGATGTTCACCAACCAAGCTTAAAAATTGCTTTGTTCTTCCGCTTATGGTGATTTCACATTTTTCTTTATTGACAAATTTTACGACATCGCCGATAAGATATCTCCATGTTCCAGCATTTGTAGATAACAAGATTGCATAATCGACACCTTCTTCAACTTCTGTGATATTAAGAGCTGTACAATTTTGTTTTATATTGCCTTCTTCATCAAAGTTGCTTTCGTTGAAAGGGACAAATTCATAATAAATTCCATTATCAACAACAAGTTGCATGATACGTTTGTTAAGATCAACTTGATAAGCTATATAACCTTCTGATGCTAAATAACTTTCGCTATATACTACAGGTTTGCCGAAGAGTTTTTCGAAACTCTTTTCGTATGGAGCGAAAGCAACGCCGCTATGAACGTAAACCGACAATGAAGGCCATAAATCGTGGATTGTGTTTAAGTTATATTCTTTTATGATTCTTTCCAAAAGAATTTGCACCCAAGAAGGAACGCCAACGAGAACGCCTATATCCCAAGAAGGAGCTTTCTTTACCATCTCGTCGAGTTTTGTATTCCAGTCAGTTGTTCTGGAAATCTTTCTGCCTGGCTTATAGAAATATTCAAACCAGAAAGGAAGTTTTGCAGCTGTAATACCAGACAAGTCACCAGAATAATAAGTGCCATTATATTGAAGATGTGTACTGCCGCCTATCATCAAGAAACCTTTTTCGTAGAAATCCAAAGGGAAATCATATTTCGTAGCAGCCAGAATCTGTTGGATACTTGCTTTCTTGATAGCGCTTAACATGTTATTGGTGATAGGAATAAACTTACTTGATGCTTCAGATGTTCCTGAACTCAAAGCGAAATATTTTACCTTTCCTGGCCATGTAACATAGGTCTCTCCATTCAAAGCACGGAACCACCAATTTTTATACATGGAGTTGTAATCAAAGATAGGAACGTTTTCTTTATAAGTTTTAAGAATATCATCAGATTTCAAAATTTCTTCAAATTTATAATTCTGACCAAAAGCAGTATTTGATGCCTTTTTAAGTAATTTAACCAATTCCTTTGTTTGAGCTTTAACTGGATTTAATCTCTTCTTTTTCATATCAATAGGAATATTACCTACTGAATATATAGTCTTCATTAATGTTCCAAAAATCTTTGACATAATTATAATATTTTATAGCACAAAAATATGAAAAAAATTATTTATAAGTTTTGTATAACTTTAAAAAAATATATTACTTTTGTACCATTGTATTAACCAAAAAAAATAAAATCATGAAAAAATTTTTATTATCATTAGTAGCAATTTGCTTCTTAGGAATTGGTGCTCAAGCACAAGAAATGAGCAAAGGTCAATTAGTAGGTAGTGCACGCTTAGGTTTAGGCGGTGGTGGCTTCCCAATCGCTGTTTCAGCTGACTATGGTATTGTTGAAAATCTCATTAATAATAACGATGCTATTTCTGTTGGTGGTCAAGTTGGTATGTTTATTTGGAACGATGGTTATGAAAGCCATATTAACCTTACTTTAACAGCAAGAGGTAACTTCCACTATCAATTCATTGATAACTTGGATACTTATGCAGGTCTTCAAATTGGTCTCCACACAGCAGGTCTTGGCTTCG
>JAZKYG010000088.1:0-6725 GCA_045612025.1 Bacteroidales bacterium | reverse complement strand
ACAAGACTACCGCGATAAATTCGCTAACCCATACGATGCTGCTAAATTCGGTTATATCGACGATGTTATCGAACCACGCAACACACGTTTCCGTATCATCAGAGCATTACATGCTTTAGAAACTAAGAAAGATACAAATCCTCCTAAGAAACATTGTAACATTCCACTTTAAAAATTAGCTCGATGAATACTTTATATTTACCTTTGTTAGCAATACAGGAAGGTCTTCAGGTGAAAGGTTGGATCGTCACTATCAGCGGTTTCTTCATAGTGGTAATCGCATTGGTGGTGTTGTATCTGGTCTTCTCTGGATTGTTAAAACTTCTTAACATCGACTGGGGTTCTGTCTTCAAGAAAGACAAAGGTGATAAGGTAGAAGTTGAAGTGAATAAAAACGCAGATATGAATACTTCTAAAAATAATATTAACGACGATGTTATCGTTGCAATAGGCTTGGCATTGTCAATGTCTATGGAAGTTCATGATGAAGAATCAGGCGTTCTCACTATCAAGAGAGCACAGCCTCGTTACACTTCTCCATGGAGTTCTAAAATTTTAGGAATAAATAATTTAAATAGATATTAATTATGAAAAAATTCAAATTCACTATAAGTGGAAAACAATATGAAGTAGAAGTACAAAGCTTCGAAAACGACAAGGCTCAAGTTGTTGTCAATGGCACACAATATGAGGTTGACGTAGAACGCGAAAAGGAAGAGGTAAAACCTGTTGTCGCTCCACGTCCAAAGGCAGCTCCTGCTCCTGCAGCAACTTCAGCTCCAGCAGCTGGCGACGCTAACGGCACCAAGGCTGTGGCTCCACTTCCAGGTACAATCATGCAAATCTTTGTCAACGTAGGTGATGAAGTAAAACGCGGTGACAAGATTTTGATGTACGAAGCAATGAAAATGGAAAACAACTTCCTCGCTGAAGTTGATGGCGTAATAAAAGATATTAAAGTTAAAGTTGGCGATAACGTTCTTCAAGGTGCAGTTTTAGCTATCATTGGTTAATACTTTTGTTATGAAACCTAAGCACAATACAATAAGGAGAAAATCCTTCGTCATACTTGCGCTGGTAGCTGTGTTGTTTGTGCTTCATGCTCTTGTGACTTCCAATGCTGCAATGGCAGAACGCGTCTTCACATACAACGCGACAGAAATAGCCGTGACCATGGTAGATGAAGAGTCTACCATTGGTCAGGATTTCGCTGAAGGATTATATAACTTTATCGCTTTTACAGGTTTTAAAAACGCAACAAGGGGCAACATCATTATGATCCTTGTTGCGTTTGTT
Source organism: Bacteroidales bacterium (assembly GCA_045612025.1). Taxonomy (GTDB): domain Bacteria; phylum Bacteroidota; class Bacteroidia; order Bacteroidales; family F082; genus Limimorpha. The sequence goes on along the minus strand of JAZKYG010000088.1, from coordinate 5,429 downwards.
TTTATATTCCTCGCCATTAGGTTCGAGTTTGAACCTATGCTCCTGATACCAATCGGTACGGGTATTATAATAGGTAATATACCATTCTTGCAGACTTATACATTCGGTCTTAACGATGCCTTGACACATCTTCAAGAACTTGCTGAGCAAGGACTTCTGCAGTCGAATCTGCAAGATGCACAGGCTCTTATGGTAAATCTTTTCTCTGGCGAGAATATTAAATTGGAACTCGATGAAGCGATAAGTCGTTTTAATGAGATGATGGCTTCAGGTGCTATAGTATTGCCAGAAGGCATGAACGAGACATCTGCCTTGGCAACTATCAATGAGGCTTTCAGTTTGAACATTCAGACTGGCATCTATCAAAAAGGTTCGGTCTTGAATTACTTGTATTTCGGTGTACGTCAGGGTATCTATCCTCCGCTCATTTTCTTGGGCATCGGTGCGATGACTGACTTCTCATCACTGATATCACAGCCACGTCTTATGATAATCGGAGCTGCTGCACAGATAGGCGTATTCCTTACTTTCATCGGTGCCTTGTATCTCGGCTTTGATCTTAAAGAAGCAGGTTCTATCGGTATCATCGGCGGCGCTGACGGCCCAACAGCGATATTCTTGTCATCGAAGATGGCACCTCATCTCCTCGGACCTATCGCTATTGCTGCGTATTCTTATATGGCACTCGTGCCACTCATTCAGCCTCCAATCATGAGACTGCTTACAACACCGAAGGAACGTGTCATTCACATGAAACCACCTCGCGCTGTAAGCAAGACAGAAAAGGTATGCTTCCCAATCGTAGGCCTTCTTTTGACAACATTCATCAGCCCTTCAGCATTGCCGCTCCTCGGTATGTTGTTCTTCGGTAACTTGTTGAAAGAAAGCGGTGTGACAAAACGTTTAGCCAACACAGCAAGCAATGCGCTTATCGATATCGTTACAATATTGTTAGGCGTTACAGTGGGAGCATCAACTCAGGCTGATGTCTTCCTCACCAAAGAGTCATTGTTGATATTCGGTTTGGGAGCATTGTCGTTTATGGTGGCAACCACAGGTGGTATCTTGTGTGTTAAGTTTATGAATCTCTTCTTGAAGGAAGGAGACAAGATCAATCCGCTCATCGGTAATGCAGGCGTCTCTGCAGTGCCAGACAGCGCTCGCGTCTCTCAGATAGAAGGACAGAAATATGATCCGTCAAATCACCTCCTCATGCACGCAATGGCTCCTAACGTAGCAGGTGTCATCGGCTCAGCAGTAGCAGCAGGCGTCTTGATGAGTTTCTTTATGTTATAATAGAACTAAGAACTTTGAACTAAGAGCTAAGAACTAAGAACCTAAAGCGTTCAAAAGCCAATAGCCTTAGTTCAGGGTTCAGAGTTCAAAGTTCAGAGTTCAATGAAAAAAGTACCGCATACATTTGTAATAGTTTTCTTTATCATCGTCATCGCTGCTGTGATGACATGGTTTGTCAAACCAGGTTTCTATGTTAAAGAAAACGTCGTGGAGAATGGAATAGAAAAGACAGAATTACATTTTTACTATCAGGATCAGTTGCCTGAACAATACCAAGACCAATATCATTCTGAACCTCAGACATGGCAGATATTCTCTGCTTTATTCAAAGGATTTGAAAAACAAAGTTCTATTATAGTTTTCATATTGATAATAGGCGGAGCCTTCTGGATTATGAACAAAAGCCACGCCATTGATATGGGAATCTTCTCTTTTTTGAAGTTTACAAAACGCCTGGAAAATTATGGCTTTATAAGGTTTATGGGCGTTGATAATATTATCATAGTCTTGATAATGCTGCTCTTCAGCTTGTTCGGTGCGGTATTCGGCATGAGCGAAGAGTGTATAGCATTTATCATCATTGTCATACCTTTGGCAATATCAATGGGATACGACTCTATCGTCGGCGTATGTATGGTTTATGTCGCGGCACATGTCGGATTCGCCGGCGCTATATTGAATCCTTTTACCATCGGCATCGCTCAAGGAATAGCAGAGGTTCCGCTCTTCTCGGGAATAGGCTACAGAGTGTTCTGCTGGGTGATGATAAATATCGTGACTATAACATTCGTCTTGTTTTATGCAAAGAAAGTGAAACGTAATCCAAAGTCATCGATAATGTATGATGAGGATTATTATTGGAGAGCGCATGTCGTTGATGGTCAGCAGGAGTATGAAAATGTAAAGACAAAACAATCATGGTATGTCTATGGAATGTTGCTTGTCGCGATGGCGATATTCTCATTCTATTATCCTAAGACAACATTGACAGTAGGCAATGCTTCATTCACAGCGCCTTTCATTCCTGTATTGACAGCGATATTCGCTATCGTGGGACCTTTGTCATTAAGAAAGACAGTGCATAACTTCATACTTTTAATATTGCTTTATACGATAATCTATCTCATCGTCGGCGTTATGGGTTATGGCTGGTATGTGATGGAAATAGCCACATTATTCTTGGTTATGGGTATAGCGAGCGGTATGGCGATAGGCAAGACTGCCAATGAGATAGCGAAGCTGTTTATTGAAGGTATGGGCGACATCCTGTCAGCAGCTGTCGTTGTTGGTCTCGCTGGCGGTATCGTGATAGTATTGCAAGACGGCGGTATCATCGACACTATCTTATACGGACTTTCAAAATCAATGACGGATTTAGGCAAGATAGCATCTGTCGAGATAATGTATCTCATACAGACTGTTGTGAATGTAGTGATTCCTTCTGGCTCGGCAAAGGCTGCGATCACAATGCCTATTATGGCGCCATTCAGCGACTTGATAGGAGTGTGCCGTCAATCAACAGTGATGGCGTTCCAGTTTGGCGATGGATTCACTAATATGATAACGCCTACTTCAGGAGTTCTTATCGCTGCTCTCGGCGTGGCGAAAATACCATATCAGAAATGGTTCAAATGGGTATGGAAATTCATATTGTTAATGATAATACTCGGCGGTTTGCTTTTAATTCCAACAGTGACGATGCCTCTTGAGGGGTTTTGATTGTTTTTTTTGAACTAAGGCTTTTGGCCATTGACTTTTGGCTTTGAGCCCTGAAAGGGCGAAACAGATTTAGCATAAGGCGCGCCTTATGGATTGATGATGATTCGATGTGTAAAAACATCGCCATTTCCATTACCCAAAGCGTTAGGGATTGAAGCGGCATCCTTTGCGAGCGAAGGCGTAGCCGGATGCGAGCAAAGATAGAGCGGAAAGCCCGGCGGCGATAGCCGAACGCCCAAAGAAAGGAACTAAGGGTATGAGGAATTTAGGAACTGAAGAACTAATTATGAATTAAAAAAACTTTAGTCTTTAGCCTTTAGCCTTTTGTCTTTTTATTAAATTTGCAATCTCAACGAAATTAAATATAAAACATCATATCATGAACGAAAAATTAAAACAAAACGATCTTCCTTACTTAGTAGCAGATATGTCTCTTGCTGACTGGGGAAGAAAAGAAATTGAAGTTTCAGAACACGAAATGCCAGGTTTGATGGCGCTTCGTAAAAAATATGGCGAGGAAAAACCATTAGCAGGTGCTCGCATCAGCGGTTCTTTACACATGACAATCCAGACTGCCATCTTGATTGAGACATTGGTTGCTCTCGGCGCTGAAGTACGCTGGGCAAGCTGCAACATCTTCTCAACACAAGACCACGCAGCAGCAGCTATAGCTGAAGCTGGCACAGCAGTGTTTGCATGGAAAGGTGAGACTTTAGAAGATTACTGGTGGTGTACAAAAAGAGCTTTGACATTTGAAGACGGCAAAGGTCCAGACCTCATCGTTGACGATGGAGGCGATGCAACATTATTGATCCACAAAGGTTACGACTGCGAAAACGATCCTTCACTCTTGAATGTTGAGACAGCAAACGCTGAAGAAGAAGCTCTTATGTCAGTCATCAAAGCTACTTACGAAGAAAATCCTAACTTCTGGCATGAAGTGGTTGCTAACTGGAAAGGCGTTTCTGAAGAAACAACAACAGGCGTTCACCGTTTGTATCAAATGAAAGAACAAGGCAAGCTTCTCGTTCCAGCTATCAACGTTAACGACAGCGTTACAAAATCAAAATTCGATAACTTGTACGGTTGCCGCGAGTCTCTCGCTGACGGTATCAAACGCGCTACAGACGTTATGCTCGCTGGTAAAGTCGTCGTCGTTCTTGGTTATGGCGATGTAGGTAAAGGCTGCGCTCACTCAATGCGCTCTTACGGTGCAAGAGTCATCGTTACAGAAATCGACCCTATCTGCGCTCTCCAAGCAGCAATGGAAGGCTTCGAAGTCACAACAGTGGAAGAAGCTGTTAAAGAAGGTAACGTCTATGTAACATGTACAGGTAACCGCGACGTCATCACTCTCGAGACAATGCTCCAGATGAAAGACCAGGCTATCGTATGTAACATCGGTCACTTTGATAATGAAATCCAAGTATCAGCTTTGGAAAATCTTCCAGGCGTCAAGAAAGTCAACATCAAACCTCAGGTTGATAAATATATCATGCCAAACGGCAACTCAATATTCATCCTCGCTGAAGGTCGCTTGGTTAACCTCGGTTGCGCAACAGGCCACGCAAGCTTCGTGATGAGTAACTCATTCACTAACCAAACATTGGCTCAGTTGGATTTGTGGAAAAACAGAGGCAACTATCCAGTTGATGTATATTGTTTGCCAAAATATCTCGATGAAGAAGTCGCAAGATTGCATCTTGAAAAAATCGGTGTCAAATTGACTAAACTTACTCAGGAACAAGCAGATTATATCGGAGTGCCAGTTGATGGCCCATTCAAATCAGATATTTATAGATATTGATTTTAAGGTCGTTCCATAAATAACTAATAAACTAAAACTGTCAGTCATCGCTTGATATTTGATGACTGACAGTTTTTATATAAGGTTTAGCCGTAATATAAATAATCTTAATTATATATCCTCAATGTGCTTCCGTCGTATTGTGTGTGATATTGGATCAAAGGATAGCCGTTATATCCTTCTGTTATTATAGAACCATCCAAAATACTATATCTTACATCTAGGCAGGTGTCAACGACAAAAGGAAAATCGACGATAAGTCTGGAGTTTTCTCCGCAAGAATTAGGCTCGTTTGGCGATTGTCGTTCGTAAGCCTTGAATTCATCTAACGAATATCTGTAAATGATAATACCTCTGCTCTCAGGCGGAGCAGTGACATACATCCATCCGCTGACAGTGTTTAGCTCATAATAGAATGTTGAGTTGGGTTCAACGCTGAAATTGATATAGGCGTTGGGAATGTTCGGGTTGACAGGTGTATCAACACACGATACCATCCCCGACAAAATGATCAATATTGCAAAAAATAATTTCATATACAGTAAACAAAAATAATACTTATTTGTTTAAATATCTAAATGAGATCAATGTTTTTTTTGATTTCATT
>JAZKYG010000087.1:0-17409 GCA_045612025.1 Bacteroidales bacterium | reverse complement strand
TGCAACTACGTAGTAAGGAGTGTTAGGTTGGAATCTTGGAGTTCCATTTTCATCTTTAAGTGGGAGTTCGTATGTTTCTGCATCACAGAATTCATAACCGTCATTTGCAAGTGCGTTGAGGAAGATGAATTGGTTTTCTGTAGGGAATATTGTAGTGCTATCAACGCCTTCGTCATAATATTCTTTTCTTGTGAAGCCGAAGTGATAGTCAGCTGTTGATTCGTTTGGTGTTGCTTTAGCTACGAGGTGTGAAGCTGAGATTTGGATATCGAAAGTAAATTCTACTTTACCATCATCGCCTGGGCATAATGTTCTTGTTTCGAGAACTGTTTTTTCACCGTTTTCACCATCGTGACCAATAGATTGCGCATATACGTAATATTTTGTTGATTCTGTCAAGCCTTCGAATGTGTATGAGAATTCGTTGCTTTCTGCTAATGTACCACTAGCGATAACATCATCTGATGTCAATTGTGCTGATGTTGAAATTGCATAGTAGAATTTATCAACTGCTACGTTAGCGCGGAAGTCAACGTGAACTTTTGTTGAAGCTTCGAGGATATCTTTACCTGTTGCGCCCATAACTTTTGTTGTTTCAACAGCAACTGATGGAGTTTGGTTGCCACAGTAACTTGCTTCGATATCGAAGTTTGTTGTGAAATATTCAACCATTGATTCTGCTGATTGTGGGAAATAGTCTTGAAGAACTATTTGATGGTCAGGAGCGATGAGGATACATGTTGGGTGAGATGTGATGCCATACATTTCTTCAATCTTGTCACCTGTGTCGCCACCTGTTTGTGTGTGGATTGTTGGGAATGGGATGTCAAATTGAGCGAACCATTGTCCAATTGAATAAGATGCATTATTGTCAGTTGGAGACACTTCCATGAAGTAGATGTCACCTTCGTTGCAACCTAACATATAATAAGCATCGATAAGTCTTGGTGTTGATTCTTTACATGGTCCACATGTTGAGAAGAAGAAGTCGATCAATACATATTGACCACCGTCCAAAATTTCAAAAAGGTCAATTTCTTCACCATTATGAGCTGTTGATGTGAAGTTAACAGCTTCTGTTAAAGTTGTTTGTGCGCTTACGCTAATGCTTAAAAACAAAGCGAAAGCAAATGATAAAAATTTCTTCATTTTTTTTGGAAAATTTAATTTTAATGTTGTTAAAAAATAATCTGCAAATTTAAGATAAATTTAAAAACCTTAGGAGGTATTTTTTAAAAAAATACAATAATTGAATATGGGTTATGTATCTGTTAACGAAAAAAGACGCCACATTGTGACGTCTCTCTATTATCAATTGTTAATCACGACTTTCTCCATCCTGCCATCAATATTAATAAGGTATATTCCTTTTTCTATATCACCGACGTTTATTGTCGCATTGTTGAGGTCGGAAACACTGATGTTTTTCACAAGACGGCCTGTCATATCGTAGATGCACACCTCGCCTTTTCCTGACTTCTCAGATTTGATATTGATATATGATGTTGCTGGATTTGGATAAATCTTGAAGTTGTTTTCAAACATTTCAACAGTACCTTCCAATGTTGTCTTGAACTCTACTTGTGTTATCTCGCCCCATTCGCCTTTGGCGTTCTTGCCTTGAGCTATGGCATAGAATTCAGTGTTAGCATTCAAGTCAATCCACTCCCATTCATCAATCTCATAAAGAACATATGGATCTGTATGAAGGAGCATCATAGTTGAATCAACACCTATTGAGTCTGCATAAGATTTTTCAATAAGAATATAGTGATATTCTGCTGTCTCTTCGTTAGGCGTTGCTGTTACGAATACTGATGTGTTTGACAACACTTCAACTTCCAAATCTATCACAGACACGCCTTCGCCACCAAGAACTACTGTAGACACCTTTGTCTTTTCCATTGGCAATGCATTACCTTCTGCATCTTTTGGCAATACGTAGACTGTATATTCAGTATTTGGAGCCTGATCTTTCCAAGTGTGAGTATATGTCTTGTTTTCTTCAATGCCCCAAGCAACGACCAAGTCTTCTTCCGACATTGCAAACATTGCTGTATATTGTGCCATCTCAGCTTCGGTGCTAATCATAAAATGATATGATGCGCATTGTTCAGATGGAGTGAATGTTGCTGTTATTGTTGTAGATGTCGCTTCATCAACTGTCACATCAACAACAGGTGCATCGCAGATGTGTTGTTCAATGCCGAATTGTTCGAGCTGCTCGATGATATATTGAGAACCGACTTCTTTGATAGAATCATAGTCCATGTCTTGCAACAAAATCTTACGATCTGGAGCTATCAAAACAAATGTTGGATATGCAGGAATGCCATAAGCTTGTTGTATCGCCACTCCCCCGCCATCTTTTCCGATTGTTGGATACTGAACACCATATTTCTCTGCCCACCATTGACAAATATCATCATTATCAACATGTGTAACTTCCATAAAGAAAACATCGTGTTTGTTACAGCCAAAGGCTTCGTATGCCTCAACAGCACGAGTAACCGCTGTCTGACAAGGAGGACATGAATAGAAATAAAAATCTATAAGAACATGCTGACCTCTGTCTAATATTTCAAATAAATTTATCACTTCTTCGCCATAACAATCGGTTCCTGTGAAGTCGACTGCTTCGGTTAAAGTTGTCTGAGCCTTAACGTTAAAACTCAATATTGTCAATAAAACAAATGTTAAAATTTTCTTCATAAACATTAAATTTAGTTATTGCGCAAAGATAATATTTTTTAAGGTAATATTTTATTATTTTTGCGAAGAAAGACTGTCTTTTAGAAACTTCGGACACTGAGCTTGTCGAAGTGCTGAAGTGGTGCCTTCGACAAACTCAGGCACTAAACTCTAGTCAGTAGACATTTGTCTGTCGACTTTAAATTAATATTATGAGAAAAAGAGATATGATAAAAAAAGGTTTTTCTAAACTTATCAAGGAAGATAAGCTGAAAGCCGTTGCGGAATTCATTGAGAATCCTAGTGAATTCATCGCTTTATTAAAAAGCTTCTGGCATCAAGACCAAGAACATCAGAAAAAATTTGACGAGTTCAGCGAGAACACCATTTCGAACTTTCACATTCCTTACGGCGTTTCACCAAACGTGATCATCAATGGCGAGACATATATCGTACCTATGGTTATTGAAGAGAGTTCTGTCGTTGCAGCAGCTTCTGCCGCAGCCAAGTTCTGGGGCGAACGCGGCGGCTTCCACGCTGAAGTCATCGACGTGAAGAAAGTCGGTCAGGTGCATTTCTGCTGGAAAGGAAAGAAAGAGACCTTGTCAAGCCTTATGCCTGAAATCAAGAGCGAACTCTTGCGCAACACCGCTTCCATCACCGAGAAGATGGAGAAACGTGGCGGCGGCATCCTCGACATAGAACTCATCGACTTCACAGATAAAATCGAGAACTATTACCAGCTTCGCGTAACTTTCAACACCTGCGACTCCATGGGCGCCAACTTCATCAACTCAATATTGGAAAGCTTCGGACGCAGCCTGCAGGATTTCTTCGCCCGTCAAGAGTCATTAGCTAAAGAAGAAAGAGAAGTGGAAATAGTGATGTGCATCTTGTCAAACTACACCCCAGAATGCAAGGTGAAAGTATGGGTTGAATGTCACACCGACGAACTCAACGGCGTTTACGAACAGCTCGACGGCAAGGCTTTCGCCGAGAAATTCAAGAAGGCAGTCGACATAGCACATATAGACGAATATCGCGCAGCGACACATAACAAAGGTATCTATAACGGCATCGACGCTGTGGTAATAGCGACAGGCAACGACTTCCGCGCCGTGGAAGCAGCCGGACACTCCTACGCTTCAAGAAACGGTCATTACAGCAGTCTCTCTTACGTCGAGATAAAAGACGACATCTTCAGATTTACACTTGAAGTTCCATTGGCACTCGGTACCGTCGGCGGCCTCACTTCATTACACCCACTGGCAAACAAATCGCTTGAGTTATTAGGCAATCCTTCAGCGAAACAACTAATGATGATTGCAGCTACTATGGGACTCGCAAATAACTACGCGGCTGTCAAGTCATTAACGACAAAAGGCATCCAACAAGGACACATGAAGATGCATCTCGCAAATATCCTTAACCAACTTGGAGCGACAGAAAATGAAAAGACTTTGGCAACAGAATATTTCAGAGATAAAACAGTTTCATATTCTGAAGTTGAGAAATTCCTTAATACAATTCATAATGCATAATGCAAAATGATTATTATGAATTGTGAATTATGAATTATGAATTAAAAAAACTATGGTTTTTAAATCGAATGGCAAGTTTTTATTGACGGGTGAATATCTCGTTTTGAAAGGCGCGACTGCGCTGGCTTTACCTTTAAAGAAAGGACAGAGCCTCGATGTCGAAATTCTGGATAGCAACGAAGGTCTAGTCCATTGGGACGCTTTTTATAAGTCAACAGCCAACAGCCAACAGCCAATAGCCTGTCGTCATTGGTTTTCTGCTGTTTTAGACAAAACCGATTTAAGCATAAAAAGCACCGACGACAAGGAAAAGGCCGAGCGATTGTCTGACATATTATCGAAAGCCAAGGCGTTGAACGAAAATATCTTCACCGAGACTCACGACTATAGATTCAGCACACTTCTGGATTTCGACCCGCAATGGGGTTTGGGCAGCAGCTCTACATTAATTAATAATATAGCAGAATGGGCTGAGATAAATCCTTATAAGCTTCTGGACCAGACATTCAAAGGATCTGGCTACGACATCGCATGCGCCAAATCTAACCACCCTATATTCTTTAGGGTGATGCACGACGATCCTAATGCCATAAGTCAAAATATTGAAGCAGCCAACTTTGACCCAAGTTTCAAAGATAACTTATATTTTGTCTATCACGGTCATAAACAAAGTTCTGCCAAAGAAATCAAGGCTTTCTTAAGTAAGGACAAAAATTATGACAACGAGATAAAATCAATAAGTGAGATTAGCAAAATATTACCAAATATTGATACATTAAGTGATTTCTGCTATTTCATAAAGGTTCATGAAGAGATAACAGCTGCATGTCTAGAACAGAGACGTCTCAAAAAATATTTTAACGATTTTGAAGGAGAGATAAAGTCACTCGGAGCATGGGGCGGCGACTTCTTCCTGGTAGCAACCGAATGGGACGAAGAGAAAGTCAAGAAATATTTCGACAGCAAAGACCTTAACATAGTATTCAGATATCAAGATATTGTTTTATAAATAATTATTTGGTTTAAGGTTTAAAGCTTAAGGTTTAAGGAATATTTTAAGATGTTATAATATAATATCTTTACAAAATAAACTTTAAAACTTAAAACTCTCGACTTCAAAACTATTTTAAACTTTAAACCTTAAACTTTAAACTAATATGGATAATCAGATCATAAAACGCAGTCCGTCAAACATCGCAATCGTGAAATATTGGGGCAAACACGGAAACCAGCTTCCAAACAACCCTTCAATAAGCTTCACATTGAGCAACTGTTTCACAGAGACGAAAGTTACATATAACGAAAACGACACCGATTCCATCAATATGGAATTCTACTTTGAAGGCAAAGAAAACCCTGCCTTTAAAAGCAAGATTGAGAAATATCTGCTTGAAAACGAACAATATTTCTCATTCCTTAAAGGTCTCGACCTCAAGATTGAGAGCTACAACTCTTTTCCACATTCTTCAGGAATAGCATCGAGCGCTTCTTCTATGAGCGCATTAATTATGTGCCTGCTGGCGATAAAATATCAAGACAAGCCTATCGACTTGCAAGAAGCTTCATTTCTGTCGAGACTAGCATCCGGCAGCGCAGCGCGTTCTGTCTACCCAATGATGACAGTATGGGGAGAGACGCCATCATTGCCAAGCAGTTCTGATGAATTTGCAATACCTATCGGAGATATGATTCACCCTGTCTTCAAGACTTATCACGACACCATCCTGATAGTAAGTTCAAAAGAGAAAAGCGTCTCCAGCCGCGCAGGACATTCCTTGATGAACAATCATCCTATGGCCGAGATGCGTTATGCTACAGCAAGAAAAAACACTGAAGATTTATTGGCAATATTAGAACAAGGTGATTTGGAAGGTTTTATAAGAATAGCTGAAGCCGAGGCAAATCAACTTCATGATTTGATGGCGACTTCCACACCATCATACACTCTCAAGGAAGCCAACACCATAAATATCATCAATAAAATTTTAGAATTCAGAAAAGAAACCAGTCTCCCAGTGTGTTACACCTTAGACGCAGGACCTAACGTACATCTACTCTACCCTGACTCATGCGCTGAACAAGTACATGACTTCATTGAGAATGTATTGAAGGATTATTGTTTTGAAAATAAATATATTAACGACAAGGTTTTAAGTTGCTGAGTTACTAAGTTTCTGAGTTGCTAAGGTGATGACAACTCAGAAACTCAGAAACTCAGAAACTCTAAAACTCTAAAACTCTAAAAAAATGAAACGGTACCACGGTAAGCTTATATTATTCGGAGAATATTCGATGATATTCGGTTCTGAGGCATTGCTGACTCCTTATTATTCAGCATTTGGAGAATGGAGTTCCGTCATCAACCGTCCATCAGCAAGAGGTTTCGAGTCGAATGCAAGCATACGTAAGTTCTATGATTATCTTTGCAACAATGATGGATTCAGAATCCTCGATTTAAGAAGATTCGGCATGGAACTCGACGCAGGATTATTCTTTGATTCCAATATTCCCCTCGGCTATGGTGTGGGCAGCTCTGGTTCTTTGGTAGCTGCAATATATGACAGATATAAATTAATAGAAATTAACGATATTCCTAAATTGAAAGACTTCCTTGCAAAGATGGAAAGCTTCTTTCATGGCAGCAGTTCTGGAATGGATCCGCTGCAGTGTTATTTAGGAAAACCTTTTATTTTGAGCCAACAGACTTCTTTCACAATATTGGATGATGATTTTATGTCAGACGAGATTCATATCTTCTTGATTGATACAAAAATCAAAAGTCCGACAGCTCCTTTGGTTGAGCGTTTCAAAGAATTAAGAAAAGATGAAACTTATCTCAATAGCTTTGATAATGAATATATTCCTACTGTAAGTAATTGTATTAAGTCTTTAATTGAGAAAAATGACAATGACTTTTATAATTACTTGTCACAGCTTTCAAAACTGCAATTGGAATTATTGTCACACACTATACCAGAAGAGACAAGAGAATATTTCTTAACAGATATCAACAAAGAAGGATTCCAGGTGAAATTATGCGGTGCAGGAGGTGGAGGTTTTCTATTAGGATTCAGCAATGACATTCAGAAAACCAATGAGTTTTTTTCAAAAAACAGTAAAAATATAATCTGGGTCAAATAATTTTCAAAAAAAATCGTTATCAATTTGAACAAATAAGATTTAAAATTGTTTTACCAATATCTACAGCATCGATATTATTATCAATATTATCTATTTGCTCAAAACCTAGAAATATCATACTTTTGTAAAGAACTAAACTAATTTAAACTTAAAAGCTTTTAACTATGAAAAAAAACATCCTAACATTAGCATTAGCAATCTTCTTTAGCGTAAGCGCTTTCGCTCAAAACGGCATGACAAAACTTGGACAACTTCCTGCAACAGCACAAGAATTTGTTAAAACTTATTTCAACGACTATAATATTCAATACGTCTTCAACGACAAAGAATTTGCAGATGTCGATTACAAGATTCGTTTTGAAGATGGAACAGAGATAGAGTTCAACGCCAAAGGAGAATGGACAGACGTAAGCAGCAAGCAAAAATGCATTCCTACAGGCTTCATCTTGAAAGAAATCACCAACTATGTTGAGATGTATCATAACGACATGTGCATCACCGACATAGAAAGAGAATTCAATCGCATAACTATCGAACTTAACGATACTTTAGAACTTGAATTCAACAGCAAAGGCAAGCTCGTCTCTTACGACGATTAATATTCACTAACTGATTTGACATGATAAGAGCATTATTGATGACATTAGGTTTAGGAATAGCATTATTCCCAAACAACGCAAAAGACATTAATAGCAAACAAGTTAAAGATAAAACATCAAACAATAATGTTGTCAGAATCGTTGCTGTCGGCGACAATTTGATTCATAATTCAGTGTTAAAATCAGGCAGGATTAACGACAGTACATACAATTTCAATCGGCTTTTTGAGGTCATGAAGAATGACTTTCAAGAAGCCGATATTGCTATAATAAACCAGGAGACCATCTTAGGAGGTCGTTTCCGTCCTTATGACGGTTACCCTAACTTCAATTCTCCTTTTGAACTCGGAGACGCCATCAGAGAAGCAGGCTTCGATGTCGTACTTCATGCTTCTAACCATACTTTAGACGTTGGAGTTCAAGGGGTTTACAACTGCATTGAATACTGGAAAAAACATAATGAAATCACATGCTTAGGCATTAACGAAAACCAAGAAGAAAGAGAAACCATAAAGATTATCGAGAGAAACGGCATCAAGTTCGCTCTTTTAAATTATACCTACGGACTAAACGGTCACATAGTTCCAAAAGACAAGTCATATCTTGTCAACCTCATTGACACGACTTTAATTATAAACGACTTACGTAAAGCCGAGCAGTTAGCCGACTTTACTATTGTCTTCCCACATTGGGGCGAGGAATATGTTTACAAACCAAATAAAAACCAACGTAGTCTGGCCAAACTGATGGCAAAAAACGGCGCAGATCTAATCATTGGAACACATTCCCATGTATTACAAAGCATTGAATGGATTGAATGCGACAATGGCAATAAAGTCCTATGTTATTATTCATTAGGCAACTACACTTCCGGACAATTGGCAAGTCCAAGAGTGCTTGGAGGAATGGCTGATGTTACAATCGTATCTGAAGGAGATTCTGTTTATATCTCCAATGCTGGAATAGTGCCGACAATCACACATTACGAGTGGATTAACGGCAAAAGCATGCACAAGACATATAAATTCTCAGACTATACCAGCAAGCTTGAGAAACGTCATTCTCTGAACTGCTACGACACAACCTTCTCAATAAAAAATCTCCAACAACTTGCAAATCAAATTATTGGAGATTGGATTATCGATTAATAATATATCACATTCAAATCTGGGAACTTCTGTTTCAGCAATTCGATATGCTTACTTTTAATCTTAGTCTTATAAGCTTTCAAATGCTTTAAAGAACTTAGGCCTTCCAAAGGAACGACACTCTTTATAAATGTGTTGACTATCGACAAGTCTTCTAAAGATTCATATTCTGCAAGCGGCTTGAGATTTCTTACAGATGTTCCGCCGATGTTAAGAACCTTGATATTCTTCAAAGAAGCTATCGGTGTCAAATCAGCGACAGGGGTGTTCTCAATATTCAAGTTCTTCAAAGAATGAGAATTTGCCAATGGAATAATATTATCGATAGGATTACCGCTTACTGATAATACTTCCAGAAACTCCTTATCGCTCAATGGTGTAAGGTCCTGAATCTGATTGTTATTAATCATCAACTTTCTCAAGAATGACATCTGTCTCAATGGTTCAAGACTATATACGACATTGCTTGGGTCAACGACAACTTCCTCAATATCAACAATAGATTGCAACTGTTCTGCTGTAGGATTTGAGTTACACAAGAGATGACTGTTAAAAATCTCACGCCATGCCAAATCCAGATTTCCCCACCATAATCTAAGATCATCAGTCTGATAAATGACAGTTACTTGTCTCTGTTTTTTCTTCAACTCAACGACCTCTTCTTTTTTAACCTTGCTTCCATCTGCATATATCTTAGAGATATTTGAAAGTTCATAAAGAGGCTGCAACGACTTGACTTCAGTATTTTCTATATTGAGTTCCTTCAGATTCTTGAGATTTGACAATGATGACAAATCTGAAATGACTGTATTTTTAGCATTCAACGACTTAAGGTTATGTAATCCGTAAAGTGGCGTCAAGTCGTCAATCTTTGAATCCGAGATATCAAGAAACTCAATATTAGTCAGACGGCTTATAGGTTCTGCGTCTTGAATAAAATGGTTAATCTTAAGATTCTTTATGTTAATGATTGAATGAAGTTCCTCTTTAGAAGGTCTCTTGCTTGTCATCGCCTGATCTGTTAAAAGATCTTTCCAGAATGAAGGAAGAGTGTTCCACCATAATTCAAGAGCCTTTGTCTCGTAGATAACAAGAACATTAGGATTAGAACTCATGAAAGCATCTGTCATTTTCTTATCAACCAAGGAGTTATCACAATAAATCTTGCTTAATCGTGACATCTTGTCCAATGGCATCAAATCCGATATCTGAGTATTTGAGAAATTAATCTCATTAAGTCCATCCAAACCACTAAGTGATGCTAAATCAGTCACTTTAGTGCCTTCGATATTCAAGAAATGAAGATTTACGAGACCATGTAATGGAGCAATATCTGACACAGGAGTGTTGCTAATATCCAAATCATACAGATTCAATAAGTTAGACAAAGGAGCAAGATCTGTAACCTGTGTTCCCGACAAGTTAAGAGTTGTCAGGTTTGTGCATCTTGACACAGGAGCAATATCGCTAACGTTGGTATTTGCCAAAGACAAGCTATTCAAATCTTTGAAGAAAGATACGACAGAGATATCGCTTATCTGGGTATTATCAGCTTTAAAAGCCTGAACGACATTAGCATATTTCAAGTTAGAGATATCTGTGACATCAGTGCCACTGATGTTCAATTCCTTGATTTTATTCAAGTTACGTATTGGATTGATATCAGACACTTTTGTATCAGAGCAATTAAGCGAACGAAGTTCTGACAACTCTGCCAAAGGGGCGAGACTTTCGATATTTTCATCACCAGCAACATTAACTTCTGTCGTTTTTGTAATCTGTTGAAGTATCTCATAGACAGGTGACAATGATGTTATTATTGTATCTTCAACCCAACGATACACCACATCATCAATATAAACAATGGTATCAGGTCTATGTCCGTACAACTCATCAATGCGATCCATTGACATTGTGTCGTTGCCGACGATCATGAAAGTATCCTGAAGAACAAAATCCTTCTTAACCAACATGGTATAACCATCTGTAAGAATCTTATTGATATCGCTCATTTCCACATACTCATCGATGAAATAATCTTTGCCAAGGTAATGCTTCCATGTGCTGCTCATCGAATTCCACCAGTTGTAAAGTTCTTCTTTAGCATTAGGCTTAGTGGTATAGAAGCTGACAATCTTAAGTTCTTTCTTATATGTATCCAGATTTATCTCAAGGAAACGATTTATGGAATTATTTATTGAATCGCCAGTGATTGCATTTCCAGCGATTGTTCTTACCATCTCCACCTTAAAGAATGTCTCGCCCAACTCATTGATTTGAGGTATTACATTCTGGATATCAAAAGTAAATTCCACATCATGAAAGAAGAAATCTATATCTTTAAGATAAGCCTGTACATCCTTATTTATTGTTGTACCTCTATTTTCATCAAGGTCGTCTTCTATCTGAACATTCTCATCTCTGAAGATCTTGCTATAACTCTCCTTAAAGATTATATCTTTTTCCTGAGCATAGTTATCAGGATCTCCGATGAAGTTAACAGTCTCTTGAAGATAATTTACCATCTGATGTATCTGAGTCTCATACTCTTTGATATCTTTATCAGACAAACTTGTTTGAGCTGTTATCGATAATGTTAAGAAAAATAATATTAAAGATATTGATATTTTTTTCATTGTTATTTATTGATATTTGGTTGATAAAATTTCAGTAGTTCTTCTTTTTCATTATCTTTCAAGAAGATGAGATTTGATATTAACCATCCGGTATTCATGCCTTCTCTATTGAACCATGACACTTCGAAATACCAGTTATCTATTTGCAAGACATGGAATTTCTCGCTATTGATCTTTTCAAACACCAGATTACCTTTTTTTATCTCATAGAAAAACAGAGTAAGATAATCAGGTGAGTATGTGTTAGATGCGTAATATTCTATGCATTCCGGTGTTTTGAACACTTTATGGATATTCATAAAATCCAGTTCGTGGCTCATTGGATGAAGGAAATGCTTTTGCTGTTCAGCCATATCACCTTTAGGGAATAGTTTGTTGAACTCTGAGAAATAAACATTTGTAAGCACCCATTTAGAGCCGAGGTTCTCTTGTTCTATTGCGAATATCATGCTTATCTCGACGCTTTCGCCATTCATTTTGAATGTTGCCGACACTTCTGAATACCATTTTCCTCCGAGGAATTCGAAGTAATTAGAATCTGACTGAGTAAGGTCGGAGATGAAGAAATCGCGCAGAGAGCCGTTTGTTCTTTGGTTTTCCATATCGAACAAGAGAGGCAGCACTGTCTTGCGTTTCATTCTGTTTCTGTAATCAGGAGAGTCAGGATGTATTTTCTTTCCATACTGATCTTCTTCATAGTTAAAGCGGCTCATAAACTGACTCATCTGTTTTGTCATAGTATAAAAAGCCCTTTCATCTGTCTGCACGTCACCGAGATTTGTATAGACCTGAGCGTCAGACAATTTAACAGACATACCTAGTAATAACAAGGTACAGATTCGCAAAAATTTATTCATTATGATGTTTTAGTAAAAACAGCTCCAAAGAATTAGGAGCTGTTATGTTTCATTATTTAAGTGAAGTTTCTTTAACTCTCATATCGCCGAGCAACACATCCCAGAAACCGATAAGGCGTCCGCCGATCTGTGTCTCTTTACGTTTCACGTAAACCGTGATATCCTTTTTGGTTGTGTCTTGATAGATGAGACGACCTTCTTTATCAAAGCCTTTGAATGTCTGGAACACTGTGATGACACCTACATAAGTTCCGTCTGGCTGACGTTGCAAGTCGCTTACATATTCTATTTTATACCAGTCAATCTCGACTCTGTCATAGTTGAGGCGCATCAAGCGTTCGAGGTATTTACGTACTTTGTAGTACATCACCTCATTAGATGCCAATGAAGAAACGCCTATCTCTGCATCTGGAGCGAAGAGTTCTTCTGCGCGGTCGATGACTCTGTTAGCTTCACTCCATGGAGTCTCTTTAGAACCGACGATCTTGATATATTTACTAAGGTCACGAACTTTTTCAAGAGCGAGGCTATCGACAGCTTGTTTACGTTCTGGAGTCAATTCTTGAGCAAAAACCTGTGTATTACCGATAAGAAATATACCGAATAACAATGTCAACAATATTTTCTTCATGATATCTTACTTTTTAATTAATTCTAACTCAGTGATTTTGTTGTTGCTGTCATATTTGACATTATAGATACCGACAGCCACTTTCTTTTGGTCTTTGATATAGTTCAAATATCTCTCTGCTGTTGTTGGAGCGTCATAATCAATGATATCGCCGACATGATAGACAATGATAAGGACTGGCACGTCAGGTGATGCGAACAATTGCAACGCCTCTGCTATCTTAGCATTAGCAGCATCTGCATCTGGAGCCGCTGCGATGATTGTGAAATAATCTTCCAAAGATGTCACTTGTTTTACCTTATTCTGTTCTTCTATCTGGCGGAGTCGTTCTTCCTCTGCAAGGCGTGCAGCCTCTGCCATCTTACGTTCAACGACTTCTTTAGCCTTGACAACCAATGCGTCTATTTCTGCATTTTGAAGATCAGACTTTTCTATTTCTTCAATTCTTGATTTTTGTTCTTCCAATGTCCATTGTGTAGTTCCTTCAACAATAGCGTTCAAGTCAGTCTTTGCTTGTAAAAGCTTAGCTTCATACTCTTTCTTTGCTAACTTTTTCTTGCTACTACAACTTGTTGTTCCTCCTATAGTTACAAAAGCTAGCATTGTAATTAAGATAATGTTTTTAATGTGTAATTTCATAGTTATTATAATTAAAATTCATCTTTGCAAATATAATAATTTTGACTTAAGTTTTGAAATGATTTTTTTATGATTTTTGCAGTATGATAAAACACTACAACATTCCTATCTTTTTGCCTGAATTGGCTTGCCCTTATCGTTGCGTTTACTGCAATCAGTTTAGCATAACTGGATTGAACGACATCGTCAAAACTGATGATGTTAAAGCTATTATTGACAGTCACTTAGCCTCGTTCAAGGAAGAGAAGCGTTTTGTTGAAGTGGCATTTTTCGGAGGCAACTTCACCGGCCTTCCTCTCCAGATGCAGAACGATTATCTGGAAGCCGTTCAGCCTTATCTCGACAAAGGCCTTATCGACGGCATCAGATGCAGCACGCGTCCTGATTATATCACGCTCCAACGCGTTCAGGAAATAAAGCGACTCGGAATGCGCAACATCGAACTCGGAGCGCAAAGCACCAACGACGAGATACTGAAACAATGTAAACGCGGACACACTTACAACGACATCGTTGAAGCTTCAGAGACAATCATTTCCGAAGGAATAACATTAGGATTGCAGATGATGATAGGACTTCCGTCAAGCAGTGAAGAAAACGATATGCAGACTGCAAAAGATATCGTCAGTCTCGGTGCGAAAGAGACTCGTATCTATCCTTGTATCGTAGTGAAAGACACCGAACTTGAGGCAATGTATAAATCTGGAGAATATGAGGCGCTTTCTATTGAAGAAGCTGTCAGACGTTCCGCAAAATTGTATTCTTATTTCACAGAAAATGATGTTAAAGTATTGAGAATCGGACTTCATGCATCAGACGAACTCGACAGCACCGAATACGTTGCAGGACCTTATCATAAGAACTTCGCCGAAATGGTATTCAGTAATATCTGGAAAGAGAAATTAACAAACATTAAGACTGAAAGTAAAAATATAATAATCAACGTTCCTGAATCGCAGATAAACCATGCTATTGGCTGGAAAGGCGAGAATAAGAAATTATTGTTGGAAAGATTTGAGAATGTTGAATTTAAGATTAAAGTCAACAGACAACAGACAACAGACAACAGACTTTGTCCACAAAATGATTTGGACTTTAGCATCACTACAAAAGAAGAATTGCCTACAATCATCGCTGACGCACGAATGCCAGAGGAAGCGAAGAAAAATCTCAAGAAATTAGGTAATGTATTATTCTTGAATCCTACAGAAACAACATATAAATCAATATCTGCTCATCCTGATATTTTCTTTTTCCAAAGCAAAGACGGACTCGTTTACGCGCCTAATGCTCCAAAGAGAATCATCAAGGAGTTGAAGAAAAGAAAGATAAAACTGACAGAAGGAAAGAAAGAAGTCGGGAAGAAATATCCTGAAACTGTTCCTTATAATGCAGTCGGCATCGGCAACACTTTGATACATAATCTCAAACATACCGACTCAACGATTCTATCTTTATACGAAAATCATATCCATGTAAATCAAGGATATACGAGATGTAATCTTGTGGCGTTGAATGAAAATGCATTTATTACGTCGGATGAAGCTATCAGCAGTGTCAACAGACAACAGACAACAGACAACAGACATTGTCCACAACTCAGAACTAACGGTTCAATAGCCAACAGCCAATGGCCAATAGCCAAAGTTCTTTACATCGACCCAAAACAAATCAAGTTAGAAGGTCACGATCATGGATTTTTCCCTGGATGTTGCGGCGTTTGGAAGAACAATCTGATAGTATGCGGCAGCACTAAATATTTAAAAGAAAAAGAAGAATTAGACAGATTCCTAAAAGACAATAATTTCAACCTCATTGAATTATACGACGGAGAATTGGTGGATGTGGGAAGCATTTTTTTAGTTAGGAGTTAGGAGTGTGGAGTTAGGAGTTGGTGTGGTTGCTTATTGCTCAAAGTTCATGGCTCACTGCAAAAAAATCTTTCAATACAGCAATCCGAAAGTCCACAAAGGAACTATATTTGCAGAGCCATATTCTACATCATCTTTAACGAGATACGAATCTTTAATATCTCCTACCAATGCGTAAGACAAATTCGTGTTGTTAAGATATATTTTCTCAACTTTACCCAAAGAACTTATTCCAAAAGAATTATCACGTAAAATAGTGATAAGCTGTGCCTTTTCCAGATATACGACTCTGAATTTGTATTCATCACCATATTCTTCTATGTATTTTTTCACCTGACGCAGATGACGTTTCAAGAATGGAAAAACAATATTAAAAATCAGTTTTTTTGACTTAAAAAACTTTTGTCTTTTGCCGTTTGTCTTTTGCCTTTTCTTATCTTTGCAACAAACATTTCCTTATGAAAAAGATAGAACTTTTATCGCCGGCGAAGAATCTGGAAGTTGGCATCGCTGCCATCAACCATGGCGCTGACGCTGTATATATAGGTGGACCTAGTTTTGGTGCGCGTGAAAAGGTGGGTAACAGCATCGAAGACATAGAGGCATTATGCAGACACGCCGCTCTCTTCGATGCAAAGGTTTACGTAACAATGAATACTCTGTTGTACGACAGCGAGTTAGAAGACGCTCGCAAGCTCGCTTACGACTGCTGGAATGCAGGCGTCGATGCGCTCATAGTTCAAGATATGGCATTATTAAATATGGACATGCCTCCTATCGCATTGCACGCTTCGACACAATGTCATAACATCGAGGCAGAAAAGGTCAAGTTCCTGGAAGACGTCGGATTCTCTCAAGTCGTGCTCGCCAGAGAACTCAGCATCGAACAGATAAAAGACATCCGATCAAAAACCACTGTTCCTTTAGAATATTTCATCCACGGCGCGTTGTGCGTTTCATATAGCGGACAGTGTTATCTCAGCCACGTCATAGGCGGTCGCTCCGCCAACAGAGGCGCATGCGCTCAGCCTTGTCGTCTCAGCTGGAACCTCGAGAACGCAGAAGGCAAACGCCTGATAAGCAACAGACATCTTCTTTCTTTAAGAGACTTGAATAATTCAAAAAACATAGAAGAACTCATCGACGCCGGCATCACTTCTTTCAAGATTGAAGGCAGACTGAAAGACATCGACTACGTTAAAAACGTCACCGCATATTACAGAAATAGAATCGACGAAATCATTGCAAAACGCGATGACATTTGCAGAAGCTCACGCGGAGAAAGCAACCCGACTTTCTATCCGGCGCCAGAGAAGTCATTCTCAAGAGGCTTCACTGATTACTTCATCCACGGCCGCCAGAAATACATCGACGCTCCTTATTCACCAAAATCGATGGGCGAATATCTCGGCACGATAGAAAAAGTCAAGAACAAATCCATCACTATCAGAACAGGGAAAGAACTTCATAATGGCGACGGACTTTGTTTCTTGGACAGAGAAAACAATCTCTTAGGTTTCAATGTTAATGCTGTTGCGGAAAACAAGACTCGTTCTCTTTCGCAGACTATCACAAGTAATACTGACATTTCAATGGCGACGAGATTCAAGATTGAAGGAAGCAAGATTTTCAGGAATCACGACAACGTATGGGAG
>JAZKYG010000086.1:0-20809 GCA_045612025.1 Bacteroidales bacterium | reverse complement strand
TCAAAGAACAAAGAAGCGATAACTCTACCATTTAATAAGTTTTGAAGACGATTTTTTTCAAAGTCTTCAGCTATGTCAAGAATGTGACAGATTTCTTCCGGTGTGTAGTCGTAAATTGAAATCAGGCTACGGTCTTTAAGTGAAATAGACAACGTTGATTTGGATTTAGAGTTAAATAATAAAGAAAATTAACAAAAAGACACAAAAAAAGACGGTTAATACCCGTCTGCAAAAAATGAAATAAAACTACTGATTTACTCACTTGTAAATCGCCTATCTCATTGCTATTTAATAATGTTATATTGCGTGTCATCAAAGTGCAAATTTATGATTTTTTTATTTTCCTACAACAAAAAAATGATAATTTTTTTTAAGAAAAAAATACTTGACAAAGTATGGTTGAGGTGTTATTTTTGTGATGGAAATTATATGACTTGATTTGTTGAAAGGAGGTGTTGTTTATGTATGTTTTATAATTTTTAGGACCGAAGAATAAACCATTATTTAACCAAATTAACCAAAATTATTTATTATGAAATCAAAAATTATCCATGTGATAATGCTTATAATAGTATTATCTTTTTTCAATGTAAACTTAGGCGCTCAAAACGGTTGTGATCTATGTGGACCTGCCGGTTCGTATAGAAATTCACCTACAGGAAATTACTCTGCTACTATAGGGGCAGGTTGTGAAAGTAGAGGCCAGTACTCTTTTGCTGTTGGCTATATGGCAAAATCCTATCAGACAAATGCTGTCGCAATGGGTAAGTTCATTAAGGCTCTGGCTCCTAATTCGGTGGTGATAGGTTCAGGCGTCAATGGTGATGAAGCACACTTGCTGACAAATAATATTTCCAATAGTTTGATGGTGGGATTTAATAGTTGCTATCCTACATTGTTTGTTTCCGATTCAAAGAATTATAATAATACAGGGAAGGTTGGTATTGGTAATGTCACTTCTCCTAGAGCAAAACTGCATATCAAATCTGACAATAATGAAGATGCAGGTATGATTCTGGAGTCTACAAGAGCGGCATATATCCAATTGTTCGATGATAAAAATAGAATTATGTTCAAGCCTAATTCTGGTTTATCTATACTTTCTCAAGATTCAAATATCAATCTTGATGCTAATCAGATACAGATGAACGCAATGGTGACAATAGATATGCCAGAGTCTTCTTCTGATGATTATGCTCTGTCTGTGTCTGGGGGAATCGTTACTACAAAAGTTATGGTCAAGGAAGTGTCGGAATGGCACGACTATGTCTTTGATGATGACTATGACTTGATGTCTATCAATAATGTCGCTAAGTATATTAATAAGAATGGTCATCTTCCGGATATTCCTTCGGAACTGGATGTCTTGACGAATGGTTACAATATGGTTGAAATGGACGGCCTTCTTTTGAAAAAGATAGAGGAACTGACATTGTATGCCATAGAGTTGAATTATCTGATAAAACATCAGCAGGAGATGATAGAGTCTTTATTGTCCAAATAACATCTAAAACATAATGGTATGAAACGGAAATATATGACAATATTTCTAATGGGATTGCTATGTCTTGTTAGTAATGGAAGATTGTTTTCACAGCATTGTCTTAAAATGTATTATGATAAAAATGGAAATAGGATAGGTCTCAATGTAGATGAGTGCGTGAAAGATTGGAGAGGTCCTGTTTGTGATGATGTTGAGATAGATGGATGTGATGAAACTGAAAATGAAGTGATGCTTTATCCAAATCCCAATAATGGAATATTTAGAGTGGAATTGGATGATGATACTGATGATATGATGGAATTGTCAGTATATGACAATAAAGGTGTTCTGATAAATAGCAAGAAATTCATCAATGTAATAGATGTTGATATTAGTAATAATCCAGCAGGCGTGTATCTGCTGAGAATTTCTATGTGTGATGATGTGAAGAGTATGATTGTTGTAAAGTTTTAATGCTGGTACTATGAGAAGGTGTGTTATATATATATTATTGTTGATGTTGTCCTTGCCAACGAAAATGATTTCGCAAGAGATATGTCAACAGACGATTATGGAATTGGATGATGTGTTGGATGAAGACAAGTCATATTTGTATCAGGCAACGTCATCAATAGAATTATTGCCAGGTTTTTCGTATGCCCCGACATCTAATAATGAAATGTCGCTGTCCATTGATAGGTATTCTGTTTATCCGCCGTCAGATGGCATTTATGGTGGTAATGATATTGATGAGAAATGTGTTGTCGGTAGTATTCCAGGAGTGCTGAATGTTGGTGCTACGGGCGCTGCCAATTATTCAATCGATGTTCAATTGCCTCAGGCATTGGGCGGTATGGCCCCTAAATTGTCAATGTCTTATAATAACCAAAGCGCTAATGGACTTCTTGGTTGGTCATGGGATTTGCTAGGATTGTCTTCGATAGAACGTGTTGGACAGACGGAATATCATGATGGTAAATTTACAAATGTTGATTTTGTAAACGACAGATATGCAATTGATGGACAGCGTTTGATGACTGTTGGAGATAATGAATATAAGACGGAGATCGATAACCTTGATAAAATAGTTTCTTATAACGGAACAAAGAAAGGTCCCGATTATTTTGTCGTATGGAAAAGTGATGGAACAATATGGGAGTATGGTTTTACGGAAGATTCTAAAGTGGAACCTCAAGGAAATGATGATATAGTGCTTAAATGGTTGTTGAGTAAAATTTCTGATAGAAACGGGAATGCAATAAACTATGAGTATTATGAAAATAATGAAACGGGAGAGTCTTATATAAAAAGTATAAAATATACTTCAAATGAGAAAGCAGCGGTCAAACCTGCTTACAATGTGATGTTCCAATATGATGAAAGGTCTGATGCAAGTGTATGTTATATTCATGGTTCTAAAGTTTCAGATGCCAAAATAATAAGTAGGATAGAGGTATTTAATAATTATTCTGGTAAAAAGATAATTGAGTATTCGCTGAAATATGATGCCCCAGGATATTATGATGATAATTATTACATACATTATCGGTTGAAAACTATACAGTTGACAATAGATGGTGTGAAGGTGAACCCTACGCGGATTGTGTGGAATTCTAAGGATAAATGGGATGATGGCAACTCTGGCGATTATAAGAAACATGAATTGGATAAGAAGATATTTAATAAGGTGTCTTTTGTCGGGGATTTTAACGGAGATGGTTTTTCTGATGTCTTATTGGTGCCGTATAAGGTTCAAAGTGTATATGCTTCTGATATTGAAGGTGAGGTGTATTTGAATAATGGTGATGGTTCTTTTGCGAAAGATCCTTTGGTAAAAGTTGCGTTAAATAAAAATCTTGAGTGGATATATGTTTGTGATATCAACGGTGATGGATTGGATGATATTGTCCCGTACGAGGTCCATTATGATAGTTATGGCAATTTTGAGTCCGTTAGGTTTACTGTCCGAATCATGACAGCTGGTGGTTTTGTGAATAAAAAGCTTTATCTAAACAAAAAAGCGGTGACATTATTGCCTTGTAATTTTGTCGATAAAGATAAATGTGGCCTTTTGATTCTTGAAGTTTATGATGGTAAGAAAAATAAAGATCTGGCAAAATGTATTTATTCGAAAAATGGAGAACTTGTGATTGAAGAGATGCGGAATAGCAATGCCGTCAATGGAAAGAATATTAGTTGTATGCCGATGGATATAACTGGAGATGGTAGGAGCGAATTGCTTTCGTTGGAAGAGAGTGCTTATAATGTGTATCGTATAAACGATTCAAATGGTTTGGTGCTTGAAGACTATTGCTCAGGAAATGATTTGACAAGTAGAATATTTCCTTTTCCTAATGATTATAATGGCGATGGTAAAATGGATTTGCTTTATTATGATCCTTCAGGATTGTGGAATATTGTTATGTCAACAGGCGTGTCTTTTACTGCTCCAAGTAGTTTTTTGAAAGACAATCTGTTCCAAAATGTAAGGCTTAATGACAAAGATAGATATCGTTACTCCTTGCAGGAAATGCAAAAACCAACAGTTGCGATTCGAACGGCTGACTTTGATGGAGATGGTACGGCTGATGTCGGAGTGTTTAATAATTCAGGCGGTAATTATTATCTTCAAATCGGTTTCTCTCCGTATAAAAATAGTCAGTCGACATGCTCGTTTCTGTATTATAAAAGGTATTATATGCCGATAAATTATTCGCATCAGACCATACAACTTGGTCGTTTTTTTCCGCAGGAGAATGTTTCAATATTGTCAGCTTTGCCAAAGAATCCGTCAAATGCGAGCAAGGCATATGCTGTGTCGTTGCATCCTAACTCTATCTGCTATGGCGTTGAGAAAATAATTGATGGCATGGGTAATATTACGGAACTCACCTATGATTACCTGAGACGTGATGTTAAAAATAAAGATGGATTTTATACATGCAGCGGTGATGTTAATAGTTATAAAGTGACAAGGAAATCTGTGCCGATATTGGCACTAAAGGAACAGAAGACTTACAATATAAACGGGAAATCTGTTGTAGTAAAGTATAATTATCATAATGCATTGGTTCATAAAAATGGTCATGGGTTTTTAGGGTTTGAACGTGTGGATGTCAGAAATTATATTGACAATAATCTTGTTGGTAGAGAGATGCGAGAATATAGTCTGGAACCATTGGGGCCTTATTGCATACCGTTGCTGACATCGGAGAAGTTGTTCTATGGTGAGAACCAATTGGTTAAAGAGCGTTATTTTGAATATAAAATGTATTCTTGTAACAAGAATGCTAAAGTAATCATGCCATTGCCGTTGCAAGATAGAGAGGCTGTTTTTGATGTTGATAAGAAAGCTGTGGTGCTGAAAAATATTATCACTACAAATGCTTATGAATCCGATGCGTCTTCAGATAGTTCCTATGATAACCTTGTACGCTTGAAAATGACAAGGAAAGGTTTTGATAATATGAAAACAACAGACCCTGAAAAATGTCAATACCTTGAAGAAATGAGTATGACTTATGATGATGATATCTCTGATTGGATTATAAATAGGCCAAAGAAGATCGTGAAGTATGTGAGTGGTAAAGATAATAATATAATAGGTGATGTTAGTTTGATGGAATACGACATGGTGAATCCTATGAGGGTGGTAAAAGAAACCATGATCCCAAATGTTAATGCTGATGCTAGTGATTCTTTGACAGTTGTGGTGAAATATATCTATGATATAGTGGGTAATGTCGTTGAGCATGCAATATCATCTCCATCATTAAAATGGGATAAGATTGTCAAGTCTGAATATGGTATTAATTATAAGTATAGATACAAGACAAAATCCATAGATGAACTTGGCAGAGAGGTTGTTTGTAAATATGACGATAATTTTGGCATATTGAAATCGACTGTTGATTACAATAATCAGATTACTCGTATTGAAAATAAACCTTTTGGAACTGAAAGCATAATGCTTTTGCCTGATGGAATGAAAACCGTGAAAGCATTGAGATGGTCGAAGGATAATAGGTATGCACCCGCAAATTCGTCGTATTATTATTGGGAAAAAAGTGTTGGCAAGGCAGAGTCGATGGTCTTTTATCATAAGTCGGGATGTGAATTGAGAAATGTTACTTTTGACATAAATGGCAAGGCGATTATTGTTGATAAGGAATATGATGATTTCGGGAATTTGAAACGGGAGTCGTATCCGTATTATGAAAATGAAGATAAGTTGTTTGTTTCTAACGTATATGATTCTTGCAATAGAATGGTTGAGACTTCGTATCCCAATGGGAACAAAATGAGTTATATATATGATGGTAATGATGTTCAGACTGAATATTCGACCGTTGAAGCATTGAAAAAGTACAGGAAGGAATCATATAATGTTATGGGTTGGATGACAAGTGTTGTTGATAATGGAGGCAATGTCGTCAAGTATGAATATTATAGTGATGGAAAACTTAAATCTGCGCAGATGGGAGAGAGTCTGATTGCTCGTATATCGGTTACGTATGACAATCGTGGAAACAAGGCGTCAATATATGATCCTAATTGCGGTAAGATGTCATATAAATATGATGCTCTCGGTAATGTGAGGAAAGTCTCTAATGAACAGTATGCTGTTGAAATGGAATACGATATCTTGGGTCGAATGATGTTGAGAAAAGAAAGTGATTTTCGAAACAATAAGAATTCAATGGTGCGCTGGGAATATAGTCGTGATAATGGATATGACGGATTGCTGAGATATGTGACTTCTTCTAAAGGTCATCAAATTGAACATGTATATGATGATAAGTTACGACTTAAATATACAATAGAGATGATAAATGGGAAAAAGTATAAGACAACGTATTCTTATGATGAGGCTAATAGAATTTCAACTATATCATATCCATCAGGGTTCTGCGTGTCTAAAAGATACTCTAACTCTGGTTATGAGAAAATGATATGTGATGATAAAACTGGAGTCGTGTTGTGGAAGACAAATAAGACTGATTCTAATGGATGTATAACAGAATGTCAGTTCGGGAATGGCTTGAAATCGCAATATTCTTATAATGCATATAGTGGCATGCTTGAGAAAATTATAACTGCTAATGGTGATAGGAGAGTGCAAAATATGTCTTATAGTTATGATGGAATGGGCAATATGCTATATCGATGTGATGCTGATAATTATAATTGTGAAGAGTTTGAATACGATAGTTTTGATAGATTGACTAAGATAATTCTGAATGGAGAGATAAACGGGAAGGTCGATTATCATAATAATGGCAATATACTTAACAAGGAAGTTGGAGGAAGTAAAGTGTTATATAACACGGCTTATGCAGTAAGTAAACCTAATGCTCTTTTGAGCGCAAACAGCGATGATGAAAAAATATATGAAAGGTTTGGTCATAGCATAGGATATTCAACTTATGATAATGTAGTAGCAATAAATGCAGAGAATAAGTCTTTGTCGATAAATTATGGCTGTGACAACAATAGGATATTTATGCGATGTAATGTCGGGGATAAGGTGAAAAATAAGACTTATGTCGGTAATTGTGAATACATAGAAGAAAATGGTATTATAACAATCTTGACATATTTGGAAGGTCCAATGGGCATTTTTGCGGTACATGTCAATGATGGAGAAGAGTCTGTGAATTATATTCATAAAGATAATCTTGGATCATGGGATGTTATTACAGATGAGTCTGGCAATGTGTTGCAGAGATTAAGTTTTGATGCATGGGGAAATATGCGTAACCCGGAACGATGGGAAGACGGTGCCGAAGAGGTGTCGATGTTGTATGACAGAGGGTTTACGGGACATGAACATCTTTGTGATTTTGGACTTATAAATATGAATGGCAGGTTTTATGATCCATTGTTGTCTATGATGCTGAGTCCGGATAACAATATTCAGATGCCGCAGTCGTCACAGAATTTCAATAGGTATAGTTATTGTCTGAACAACCCTCTTAAATATTATGACCCTAGTGGTGAATTTGTTGAAAGTATTGCTTTTGGTGTAGTTGGAGGTGCAGCAAACTTGGTGTTTAATGCAAGAAATATTGATTCTTTTGGAGAAGCGGCCTTGTTGTTTGGAGTCGGTTTTGTGAAAGGTTTTCTGACAGGAATCACTGTGGGACAATCTTGGTTTTTGCAAGTTGGTATTGGTGCTGTGACCGAAGGTATGATATCAGGAGTTAACTGTATGGTTAGTATCGGAGATGGCGGTTTTGATTTGAGCGGCGATGATTGGAATAGTGTGAAGTCGGCATCGCATTATGGATTGGGTAG
This sequence comes from Bacteroidales bacterium, assembly GCA_045612025.1. Taxonomy (GTDB): domain Bacteria; phylum Bacteroidota; class Bacteroidia; order Bacteroidales; family F082; genus Limimorpha. The sequence continues at coordinate 13,029 of JAZKYG010000086.1, read as the reverse complement.
CGGCCTTGTTAAAAGTTTTATGTATACCTATATGACGGAACCGACAGCTGAGCAATATGGGGAGAGTCTTTTTGAGACTAGTTATAACAGAGAGTTTTCCCATGGAGTCATCTCTGTTGTGGCGCATGGAATGGGTTGTTGGTTTAGCGGTCAACCGTTTTTGTCTTCAATGAAGTTTAAAGATGTCGGTTTTGATTTGAAAATGTTGGGTATTATAGCAAGGCGGTTGTTGTCCTCTTATGTCAATGGATTAGACTTTGGTGAAGAAGCTTTAGATGAGAGGGCGCAGGAAATAAAAAAATCAATACTGGATGAATTATTGACTGAGATTCCGGACCATCCTGATTTTGAATATACATGCGAGTTGCTGGGCGTCTTCGTCGAGGATTTCAGATTGTATGTGGTGGGTAATGTGTTCCAGATGTTACCTGGCGAAATGCTTGAAATATATCCCAAGCCATATCTGGAAGAAGTGATAACATTTCCATTTAGTTACAGCCTATTCAAGACCTTATTTTTTAATAAACAATAATGTCTTATACATGAGTTTTTTTTGTTATCTTTGTGCCTTAAATTAAATAAAGACTTATATGTTAGAAGAAATCTTGAGACAGCTTTTTGTCAATGCATTTACAAAGTTATACGGACAGGAACCTCCAGTACAACAGATTAATTTTCAAAAGACACGTCCTGAATTTGAAGGAGATTTGACAGTGGTTGTTTTCCCATTTGTTAAAATGGCGAAAAAGTCACCAGAAGTGATGGCCGACGAACTCGGTAAAGAAATTGTCTCACAAAGTGAAATCGTTTCTAAATACAATGTGGTGAAAGGTTTCCTTAATTTGTTGATATCTGATAATTATTGGCTTTCATTCTTTGCTGAAAATCATAAGAATGAACTCTTCGGAAGAAAGCAGATTACAGGTGCGCCTATCGTTGTGGAATATTCTTCACCTAATACAAACAAACCTTTGCACTTGGGGCATATCCGCAATAACCTTTTGGGATGGAGCGTATCGGAAATATTAAGAGCAAATGGAGAGAATGTAGTTCGTGTTAATCTCGTAAATGACAGAGGTATTCATATTTGCAAAAGTATGATTGCTTGGCAAAAATGGGGCGAAGGTTGCACTCCTGAATCAACAGGTAAGAAAGGCGACCATCTCATCGGTGACTTCTATGTCTTGTTTGATAAGCATTATAAAGAAGAAGTAAAACAGTTGCTTCCTGCCAATTATGACGAATTGAATGACGAGGAAAAAGAAAAGGCTAAGGCTGCTGCTGAAGAAAATTCTGTATTGATGCAAGAGACACGTGAGATGCTTAGAAAATGGGAAGCAGGTGATGAGGAAATTCGTCGGTTATGGGAAACCATGAATCAATGGGTTTATGATGGATTTGATGTGACTTACGATCGTCTCGGCGTTGCCTTTGAAAAGATTTACTATGAATCACAGACATATCTTTTGGGCAAGAAAACCGTTAATGAAGGTTTAGAGAAAAATGTGCTTTACAGACGTGAAGACGGTTCTGTATGGTGCGACTTGAGAAATGAAGGTCTTGATGAAAAATTGTTGCTCCGTAGAGATGGAACATCAGTTTATATGACACAGGATCTTGGAACAGCTCAGCTTCGTTATGAAGAGTATCAGCCTAAGAAATTGATATATGTCGTTGGTAATGAACAAAACTATCACTTCGATGTGTTGAAACGAGTTCTCGTAAGATTGGGTTATGAATGGGGTAATGATATTGAACATCTTTCATACGGTATGGTTGAATTGCCAAATGGTAAGATGAAGTCTCGTGAAGGTACTGTCGTTGATGCTGATGACTTGATGGACGAAATGGTTAAGACAGCAAAGAGCGTTTCAGAAGAACTTGGCAAAGCACATGGCCTCACAGAAGAAGAGTCAAATCGCTTGTATGATATGATCGGTATCGGCGCATTGAAATATTTTATCTTGAAGGTGGATCCTAAGAAGACAATGTTGTTCGACCCACAAGAGTCTATAGATTTCAATGGTAATACAGCTTCATTTATCCAGTATACTCATGCTCGTATCTGTTCAGTGATACGTAAAGCTCAAGATAATGGTATTACTTTCGGTGATGAAATTCCGGTTAAAGATATGCATGCCAAAGAAAAGATGCTTTTGGTTAACATATATAACTGGCCGGCATTGTTAGAACAGGCTGCTATCAATAGAAGTCCAGCTATGATCGCTAATTATATCTACGACTTGGCAAAAGACTTCAACCAATTCTACCAAGAATGTAGCATTATGAAAGAAGATGACGCTAATAGAAGAGAATTCAGACTTCAGTTAGCTGACATGACAGCTAAGTTGTTGCGTAATGCTTCTGGTTTACTTGGAATATCAATGCCTGAAAAAATGTAAATCATAAAAAGATGAATGTCTTTTATTTGCCTGATGCACAGATAGGAACTATCTCCTTCCCAGAAGAGGAGTCGAAACATATTGTTAAAGTCCTTCGTATGAAGGAAGGAGATCGTTTCTGTGTAACAGATGGAAACGGCAGTCTTTATGATGCGGAATTGATAGACGCTCACCCAAAGAGGGCGATGGCTAATCTTTCCAATCAAAGGACCGGATATGACATCAGAGACTTTAAGGTGTCTATCGCTATTGCTCCAACAAAGCTTAATGAGAGAACGGAGTGGTTCCTTGAAAAAGCTACTGAAATAGGTATCGACGAGGTGAAACTGTTTTCATCGTATCATTCAGAACGTAGGGTGGCAAATGTGGAGCGCTTTAAGAAAATCGTTGTCTCAGCAATGAAGCAGTCTGTCAAGTCAAAGATGCCGCTTGTTGAAGAAATGGTGTCTTTTGATAAGTTGGTGAAACAGAACTATGAAGGACAGAAGTTCATTGCGTGGATTGACGATGATGTCAAAGAGCAGCTTTGTGACCTATATAGGAAAGGTGAAAATGCCTTGGTGTTGATAGGTCCAGAAGGTGACTTCAGCAAAGAAGAAGTCGCATTGGCAAAAGAAAATGGTTTTGTTCCGGTGAGCCTAGGAGAGGCACGTCTTAGAACTGAGACTGCGGCAGTGGTGGCTTGCCATACAATACAACTGATTAACCAAATGAAATAACACAAGAACCTTTAACCAATTTGAATTTATGAAAAAAATATTTGTGATAGTGTTTATGGTATTCTCCATAAATGCATTTGCTCAAAAGACACAACTTGCTGTGTTGAAATATAAAGGAGGAGGCGATTGGTATTCGAATCCTACATCACTGCCTAATCTGGTTAAGTATTGCAACCAAAATATAAACACTGATATTGATGTCAACGTGGCTGTAGTGGATGTTGGAAGTCTTGATATTTTCAATTATCCATTCGTGCATATGACAGGTCACGGAAATGTGTTTTTTGATGATAGCGATGTTGGCAATATTAGAAATTATTTGTTGGCCGGAGGTTTCCTTCATATTGACGACAATTACGGAATGAAGGATTATGCGATGAGCCAGATGCAGAAGGCTTTCCCTGAGTTGCAATGGGTTGAGCTTCCTTATTCCCATGATATTTTTAAGAAACCATATTCGTTTCCTGATGGTCTGCCTAAGATTCACGAACACGACAATAAAGCGCCTCAGGCCTTCGCGTTGATATATGAAGGAAGGCTTATATGTCTGCTTACTTACGAATGTGACTTGGGTGACGGTTGGGAAGACCAAAGGGTACACTATGACTCAAATGAGGCAAGATTGAAAGCGTTGCAGATGGGTGCGAATATAATAAGCTATGCTTTTTCGTATTGATAATCTTTGATCAAATGAAAAACGTTGCTGAAGAAAAAAGGTTCTGTGTTTTTTGCGGAAGGACGTTGGTAGGTAGATCGGATAAGAAGTTCTGTGATGATTCTTGTCGTAACAATTATGCATATCAGCATAATAAGTTTGACAAAGATGTTGTAAATAAGGTGAATAAATCATTGCTTTATAATAGGAATGTTCTTAGGTCGATAACTCGCTGTGGAAGGAAAATCGTGAAAAGACAGATTCTCGTCGATAATAATTTCAATTTTGATGTGATTACGGGAGTGTATAGGACGAATAAGCAGCAAGAGTATAGACTGCTTTATGATTATGCGTATAAGTGTATCAATGATGAAGATGTGTTGGTGGTGAAATGTTGCTGAATAATAATAAACTGTGAATAATATGAAGTGTATCTCGCTTAAAACTTCTGCCATTGCGTTGGCTGTAGTTTCATTGGCCTCGTGTGAGTCTGATAAAAGGTCGTTTGATAAACCTAATGTGGTTTTTATATTGGCAGATGATCTTGGTTATGCAGATTTGTCGTGTTTAGGACAGACTAAGTTCTCGACACCTAATATAGACGGTCTTGCATCAAGAGGCATGTTGTTTACACAGCATTATTCTGGTTCCTCCGTTAGCGCTCCGTCTAGAAGCAGTCTGATTACGGGGCAGCATACGGGACATACCTTTATAAGGGGAAACAAGGAACTTCCAGTGGAAGGTCAGCATCCGCTGCCATCAGATACATATACTATATTCCAGATGCTGAAAGACAATGGATATAAAACGTCTGTCTTTGGCAAATGGGGACTTGGCGCTCCTGCTACAGAAGGCGCTCCTGAAAACCAGAACGTCGATGAGTTCTTCGGATACAACTGCCAGCGTCAGGCTCATAATTATTACCCTTATCATTTGTGGCATAATGATGAGAAGATAATTCTGGATGGTAATAAGGATAAGAATGAGAATGATTATGCACCATATCTGATTCATGAAAAAGCTCTTGACTTCATAAAGGAGAATAAGGATACAACTTTCTTTATGTGGTATACTTCAGTGTTGCCTCATGCTGAGCTTAAGGTGCCTCAGAAGGAACTGACGGAGTTTGTCGGCAGACCTAAAATGGAAGTTGAAAAGTCTTATGCGGGATGCGATGATGGTGAATATTATAAGAATGGAGGTTACGGATCCCAGCAGTATACTCATGCGGCCTTCGCAACGATGGTCTCAATACTCGACAGACAGGTGGGAGATATCTGTGCAGTCTTGGATAGCCTTGGAATTGCTGACAATACAATAATAGTGTTTACTTCTGATAACGGTCCTCATTTTGAGGGCGGCGCTGATCCTGATTTCTTCAATGGTAACGGTGACTTCCGTGGATATAAGCGTGATCTCTATGAAGGCGGTATAAGAGTGCCGTTTATTGTGAAATGGGATGGCGTAGTGGAGAATGGTACGAGGTCTGATCATATTTCTGCGTTTTGGGATTTCTTGCCGACAATGGCAGATATAATCAGTGCGGAACTTCCAAAAAATATTGATGGCATCTCATTCTTGCCAGAACTGACAGGTCTAGGCGAACAAGAAGAACATGATTATTTGTATTGGGAGTTTCATGAAAATAACGGACGACAGGCTGTAAGACAAGGCGATTGGAAAGCAGTGAAATATGATGTTCACAATGACGGAAAGATAGAACTGTATGATCTCAGCGTTGATGAGGCAGAAGAATTCGATGTGTCAGAAATGTATCCTGATAAAGTCGCTGAAATGGATTCCTTGATGAAGGTGTCACGAGTTGAATCGGAATTGTTTAGGTTTGAATGAACGATTTGTTGAAAAATACACTTACCTTGTCGGATGCTTTGAGATTGTCGAAGCCTTTAAGGTTTAATATGATGTTTAAACCTATAGGTTCGGTATGTAATCTTGGATGTTCCTATTGCTATTATCTTGATAAATTCAAGTTCGATGAGCGTTCTGTATTGCCGTTGGATCTGCTTGAGAAGACAATCAAGGAATATATAGAGATTAACGATAATGAGCAGATTGTATTTGACTGGCATGGCGGTGAACCCCTGCTTTTAGGCTTGGATTATTTTAAGAAGATTGTTGATTTTCAAAAGAGATATAGAGGTAATAAGCATATTTACAATACTATTCAAACGAATGCGACTTTGCTTAATAGTGATTTCGCTCTGTTCTTTAAAGAAAATAATTTCCTTGTCGGGGTCTCGATAGACGGTCCTCAAGATGTTCATGATAAGTTTAGAAGGGATAAGGGTGATAATCCTACTTTTATGAAGGTGATGCGTGGGATAGAACTGCTGCATCGGTATGCGGTCGATTTCAATACGCTGACAACGATAAGCAAGGCTGGTGAAGGTCGGGGATTGGATGTGTATATGTTTATGAAAAACATAGGCAGTCGTTATATGCAGTTTATGCCAGTCTTTGAATATGTGGATTCAATAAATAATAACATAGTTTCACCCTCAGACAGGAATGCGTCGTTGGCAAAATGCTCGGTGAACCCTATGGGATATGGTGAGTTTATGTGTGACATCTTTGACTACTGGGTGAAGAATGATGTCGGTTCTTATTTCGTCAATCTCTTTGATTCCACTTTGGCTAACTATTGCGGACTTACTCCTGGAACATGCGTGTATTCTGAGACTTGCGGCGCAAATGCGGTAATGGAACATAATGGAGACATCTATCCGTGCGATCATTTTGTGTATCCTCAATATAAACTAGGTAATGTTAAGGAAATGTCGCTGGGGGAGATTGTTTCTTCTGAGAAAAATACAGGTTTTGGCATCAACAAAAGGAATTTGCTCCCTAATAAATGTATCAGATGCAAGTATTATTTTGCTTGTCATGGAGAGTGTCCAAAACATTGGTTTGCAATGACAGAGCGTGGTGAATCGGGATTGAATTCTTTATGTGAAGGTTTGCATCATTTCTTCTCTCATGCTGACTCTTATATGCAAAAAATGAAAAGTCTTGTTTTTGATGGCAAGGAGGCAAAACTTATAATGGATTGTGATTTTTAATGAATTTAAATTGTATATTTGTCACTCGTTTTTAATATTGAATAATTAAAGTTTATATATAATGAAAATAGCTGTTCCAACAAGAGATGAACGTGTGGATGATCATTTCGGACATTGTGATCATTACACTATTTTTACAATTGAAGATAATAAAGTTGTCAACAGAGAGACAATGGCTTCTCCTCAAGGATGTGGCTGCAAGTCTGGTATTGCTGCTGATTTGCAAGAATTAGGTGTGGTGATGATGCTTGCTGGCAATATGGGAGAGGGTGCCAAGAGCAAACTCAATGCTCATAATATCAATGTGATTCGTGGTTGCTCAGGTAATGTTGATGAACTCGTGAACACATATCTTGAAGGTAAGGTGTCAGATTCCGGTATCGGCTGTTCGGAACATGAATGCGGCGATAAAGGCGATAAAATAGATGTTCATAATATAAAACTTAATATATAAATTGCATAAGTGTTATGGCCTTGATTAAGGAATTGAATGGTTTCGTGCCAAAAATAGGAAATGATTGTTTTGTGGCTGAGACTGCAGCTATCGTGGGTGATGTGACAATTGGAAATGATTGCAGTATATGGTATGGTGCTGTCTTGAGAGGTGATGTCAACTCGATAAAGATTGGTGACAGGGTTAATGTTCAGGATGGTGCAGTGCTACATGCTATATATCAAGAGTCGGTGTGTGATATCGGAAATGATGTTTCCATTGGTCATAATGCCGTTGTACATGGTGCAAAGATCGGCAACAATGTGCTTGTAGGAATGGGTGCAGTAGTGATGGATAATGCTGTCATTCCAGATAATACAGTCATTGCTGCTGGAACTGTAGTGCTGGGCAATAGCGTGCTTGAACCTGGCGTATATGCAGGAGTGCCTGCTAAAAAAGTCAAAGACGCATCTGAAAAAGTAGGGCAGATGGCTCGTACAAATGCAGAAGATTATGTGACTTACAAACAATGGTTCTTGGATGAGAATAACTATAAATAAAGATGTTAAGTTGATGAGATTCTGAGATGCTAAGATGAGAGTCTCAGAATCTCTGTAACTCAGAGTCTCAGCAACTCAGTATCTTAACAGTGTATCCTTCAAATTCAATAGTGTCGCCAGATACTATCTTTGCGCGTTTGCGTAATTCTGTTTCTCCGTTGCGTTTGACAAGACCTGCGGTAACAACTTCTTGTGCCATACTTCCAGAATCAACGAGTCCTGTAGCTTTTAACAAAGCAATCAATGGGATGAATTCATCGCCTTCTCTTAATTCAAATATAATTTCCTGCATAACTGATTTTTCGCAAATATAATGTTTTTTATCTAAAGAATCATAACCAAAATTATATCTCAATCTCTAGTCCGTCGTAAGCCAGCATCATGTTTTCTGGAAGTGTAGGGTTGACATCGGCGGTCTTGCCCATTTCGTGACTTACGTGTGTGAACCAAGCTTTTTTTACATTCAGTCTTTGCGCTATTTCTATGGCTTGGGAAAGATTGATGTGTGAGTAATGTTCTCTTTTTCTTAAAGCTTCGATTATAAGATATTCGACGCCTTTGAGTTTGTTGAATGCCTCTTCAGATAATTCGCTGAGGTCGGTGACATAGGCGAAATTGCCGATACGGAAAGCGTATGACTTTAAAGTGAAGTGCTTCAATTCTATTGGTTCTATAGTCAGATTGTTGATTCTTATCAGACTGCCGTCTATTTCAATCAAATTGAAGGTTGGCGTGCCTGGATATCTTTCGTCTTCATTGACAAACGCGTAGGAATATTCTCTCTTGATTTCTTCCTGTGCTTCTTTTGAAGCATATATCGTCATCGGTTTTTTCTGTACGAAAATCAAAGGTCGTGCGTCATCCAGTCCTCCGATATGATCTTTATGTTCGTGCGTTATTAAAATGGCATCGAGTTTCTTGACTCCGGATCTTAGCATTTGATAACGAAAATCAGGACCGGCGTCAATGCATATCGTGTTTCCATCTGCTTCTATCAAGATGGAAGTCCTTAAACGTTTGTCTCTAGCGTCTGTTGAACGACAAACTTCGCAGTCGCATGTGATGATAGGGATGCCTTGTGATGTGCCGCTGCCTAATATTGTAATCTTCATTAAGAATAGCATTAAAATAATCGCAAATATACAACAAATATTGCTGAAAAAAACTGTGATGTTTCATATTAAAAATGTATATTTGCAAGTTAATATACTTGAAAATGTTAAAATCGATAGTCCTTTTTTTTAGGAAAAGAAAGATTCGCAGGAATTTGCAGAACAAGCGATTGATGCAGTTTCCTGATATAAATAAATACCCTATAATTTCAATCTTGGTAGATGAGAACCAGAAGAAGGATATAAAGACAATGGAGTCATTCCTTAAGGCATCGTTTAATCCTAAAAGACTGCGTTTTGTGGTTTTGTCAGACATGATTCCAGATAATATTCTTCAAAGTGATTTTATGGTGTTTATCTCGAAAGATGATTTTGATAAGCTTGGCAGGTTGAAAAAAGAAAAGGAAGATACACTTAGAGCGTTTTCTGATGATATTTTTATCAATTTGTCTGATAACAATGAAGATATGATGAACGATTATATCATATCATATATCAATTCGTCTTTTAAGATTGGACATTCTAAGGTTAATATGACAATGCATGACCTTGTTATAGATTATGGCATAGAGAAAAGCGATGTCGAGAGATTGAAAATTTTGTACAAATATATATTGATGTTATCTGGAAATAAAAATGAAAAATAATCCTTTTGTCGGCACTGGAGTTGCTTTGATAACTCCTTTTAATGAAGATTTTTCTGTTGATTATAAATCACTTGAAAATATAGTGGATTTCACATTGTCAAATGGCGCAGATTTTTTGGTTGCTCTCGGTACAACATCTGAGGCTCCGACTCTTACTCAAGAAGAAAAAGGCAATGTTTTGAAAACCATCATCAAGACTGCAAATGGACGTTGCCCTATTATGCTTGGAATGGGCGGAAATAATACAATGGCTCTTGTTGATTCTATTAAAAAACAAGACTTTACAGGTGTAGATGGAATATTGAGTGTGGTGCCTTACTACAATAAACCAAACCAAAGAGGTATGAAAGCGCATTTTGAAGCTGTCGCAGACAACTCGCCGGTTCCTGTCGTTTTGTATAATGTTCCAGGCAGAGTCGGCGTTAATCTTCAATCTTCAACTTGTGTTGAACTTGCTAAGCATCCGAATATAGTGGCAGTGAAAGAGGCTTCTGGTAACTTGCAGCAAATCATGGAAATATTGCGTGATAAGCCTTCAGACTTCACTGTGTTATCAGGTGATGACGGTATAACTCAACCAATGATGGCATTGGGTGCAAAAGGTGTTATATCTGTGGCTGCTAACGGATATCCTGAGCTTTTCTGCAAGATGGTGACTTCAATGTTGAATAATGAAACTGAATCTGCATTGGGCCTTCATTATAAGATGTTGAAGATGAATAATCTTATCTTCGCTGACGGTAATCCTGCTGGAATCAAGTCGCTGATGGCGTCAAGGAATTTGTGTAAAAATGTATTAAGACTTCCATTGGTGGCAGCAAATGAGAATGTTCAGGCTGACATTGAAAAAGAATTAGGCGTGATGTATAATAAATGAGAAACTTATTTGTTTTAGCGTTTTTTCTTTCCTTGTTTTTTAATCTTTCATCTCAGGAAAAGGACTTGTATTCTTTGATGAAAGATAGAAATGAATTTTATTTTAGCTTTGAATATGATTTGCATCAACTTGCAGATGTATCTGATTTTATATCTGTAGATAAAGTTGATGGAGATAGTGTTTTAGCTTATGCCAATAATGATGAGTATCACAGTTTCTTGGCATTGGGCATTAAAACAACATTGTTGACACCACCGTCGATGTTGGAAAATCATAGGATGTATGACGGAAAAACTCGCGACAGATATGAGTGGGATGAGTATCCGACATATGATACCTATGAAGCGATGATGGCGGAATACGCTGAACTCTATCCCGAAGAATGTTCTTTGATTGAACTTGGAACATTGGAAAGTGGTCGCAAGTTGTTGGTATTAAGAGTTAATAATGATGTGTCAGATGCTAGACCTAAGGTTTTGCTCACATCTACAATACATGGCGATGAGACAACAGGTTATATCTTGATGCTTAGGTTGATAGATGAATTATTGACGGCAGAAGGATTGCCTGAAGTTGAGAATGTTAAAAATAATTTGGATTTGTTCATTTGTCCTAATGCAAATCCTGATGGGACTTATCGTAAGGGAAATCATACCGTTACAGGGGCGACTCGTTCTAATGCTTTTGGCGTTGATATGAATCGTAATTATCCTGATTGTATTGATGGTGAGCATCCTGATGATAAGGAGTATGCGTTGGAGACGGAGTTGTTTATGCGCTTGGCGGATGATTGTCAATTCACGATGTCGGCCAATTATCATGGAGGAGCAGAGGTGATTAATTATCCTTGGGATAATCAGACTGCACTTCATGTTGATGATGCCTGGTGGAGGATGGTGAGCCGTCAATATGCAGATCTGGCACATGATAAAAATCCTGGTTATATGACAGATAGAGATAATGGCGTTACTAATGGTGCTGAGTGGTATGTTATAAATGGCAGTCGTCAGGATTATATGAATTATTATCAGCAATGTCGAGAGGTGACGGTTGAGTGTTCTTCTACGAAATGTCCGCCAGCATCCGATCTCCCGCTTTATTGGGAATATAATCGCAATTCTATTTATGCATTCTTGAATCAGGCGTTGTTTGGTATTCATGGCGTTGTGAGAGACGCAGAAACGCAACAGCCTTTGAAAGTGTCGGTGAAGGTCTTGAATCACGATTATGAGTATTCTATGGTGGAATCGCAACTTCCTAATGGCGATTTTTATCGTCCTATAAAAGCCGGAACATATACGATAGAAATAAATGCAGATGGTTATTTGCCCAAACGTGAGACTGTTGTTGTCGTTGACAATGAAAAGACTACACTGGATATAAGCCTTGGAAAACCAGATGATTCCCTTGAAGAATGTGAAGACGTTGAGTTGATTATGAATGCATCGGAAGATGTGCTTTTTATTAAGAATAAGACGGCAGAAAAAATACAGTGGGAACTGATGAACATACAAGGTCAGATTGTTGAAAAATCCTATGAAGCGAGTCTTGATGCAGAAGTGAATCTGTGTGGATTGAAGGCTGGAACTTATTTATTGAATGTTGTTGTCGGCAATAAACAAGTGGGCAGGAAAATAGTTATAAGATAAATGAAAAAATAAGAAAATATTTTATTGAAAAAGACGTTTTTTGAACGATAAAAAAATGTATTTTTGCACTATGCTAAAGAATAAGTTTTTCATATTGATAGGAGTTGTTTGCTTGATGGTTTTTGCGTCATGCAATAAGCATACACAAATCCTAAAAAGCACTGATAATGAATATAAATATAATGCTGCTATGGCTTATTATGAACAAAAGGATTATAATAGAGCTTTGCAGTTGTTTGATGTTTTGCAGGCAGCATATAGAGGCAAACCACAAGGAGAAGAGATTGCATATTACACTGCAGAATGTTATTACAAGATGAAAGATTATAATATTGCAAGTCACTATTATAAACGTTATGCCGTTAATTATCCATTTGCCAAAAACGTAGAACCTGCTCTTTTCAGAAGCGCTTGCTGTTATTATCTTGAATCTCCAAGCATTGAACTTGACCAGGAAGAATCATACACGGCAATAAAAGAATTCCAAAATTTTATAGATATATATCCTCACAGCAGTCTTGTTGATAGCGCTAATGTATTGATAGACACTCTTAAATATAAAATAGTTGAAAAAGATTTCAATGTTTGTATGTTGTATTACAAGATGGAGGAATATCAGGCAGCGATAACAAGCTTTGAAAGTTTCTTGAAAAAGAATCCAACGACAATACATCGTGAAGAGATTATCTATTACATGGTGTTGACTTATGCTCACTATGCAGATAAAAGTGTCTTTGAGAAACAAAGAGAACGTTATGAGTTGGCACTGGAAAAATATAATACCTTGACTTATATGTATCCAGACAGCAAATATATAGCAGATCTAGAACCTGTGGTTGAGAAAGTAAAAGTAGAATTAACAAATATAAAAACTAAATAAATGGATTTCAAAAAA
>JAZKYG010000085.1:0-5328 GCA_045612025.1 Bacteroidales bacterium | reverse complement strand
CCGTGGTTTGTCATGAGACATGAGTTGTGGTCTTTCATCGCTTCCAACACAGCCTTAGCCAATTCTGGAGAACCTGGTCTGTAATAAGGTATCACCGGAATCTCTCTTCCAACGTGGATTGGAATCTCTGCTGTGACGTTGAAGTTTGTTGGCTTCTCTTTCATGCAAGCTATCGCTGTGGCATATTCCGATTGGAAGTGGAACACCACGTTGACATCAGGACGCTGGCGCATGATGCCGAGGTGGAATGTGCTTTCCATTGAAGGCTTCACGCCATTGAGGAATTCGCCAGTCTCGATATTGCAGAGAGAAATATTTTCTTCTTTTAATGTTGGTACCCATGAACCTGTTCCTGAAACGAGAGCAGTGTTTTCGTCGATACGCCATGAGAGGTTACCGCTGCTGCATAATGTCAACTTAGCATCACCATAACGATGTGCTTGTTTCAAGAATTCTGTATAATGTTTTTCGTCTATGATACTCATGATTTTTAATGTCAACGGACTACAGACTACAGTCAACAGCCCTTAATTATTAAATTGAGACGCATCAATGTGTTTTTATTTTTTGTTACATTGATACGTCTCTACATTATTTCTATTTGCTAATTATTTGTACATTGGTCCGAAGTTAGCGCAAGCTCTGAAGTCTTGGCCTTCTTTATCCATGCCGAAAGCATTCCATACTGAAGGACGGAAGATCTTTTCTTCTGGCACGTTGTGCATTGATACAGGGATGCGTAACATTGAACATAATGTGATGAGGTCAGCGCCGATATGGCCGTAGCTGATAGCTCCGTGGTTTGCGCCCCAGTTGTTCATCACTTCGTATGCTGATGTGAAAGCGCCTTTGCCTGTTGTGCGTGGAGCGAACCATGTGCATGGCCATGTGTAGTCGGTACGTTTCCATAATGTGTCTGACACTTTTTCTGGGAGGTTGACCGTCCAGCCTTCAGCGATTTGGATGCATGGTCCGAGGCCTTTTACGAGATTGAGACGTATCATTGTGACAGGCATCTCTGCTTTTGTCTCGAAGCGTGATGAGTAACCGCCACCACGGAAATAACCGTAGTCAGCAGAACACCATTCTGTGGCGTTCATCATCGCGTCTTGGTCAGCTTCTGTTACATCCCACCATTGTTTCATTACGTTGTTGCCGTTTTCATCTTTACAAACACCTGAAGCGTCAACGCAGCAAGCACCTGAGTTGATGAGGTGGATGATACCGCCTGATTGTTGAGCAACGCCTTCGAGGTCGTAGCCTGTAGCGCCCTTCACTGCATCTGGACTCCAGTAAGTACGAACGTCAGCGAACATCTGTGGACGGTTTGTCAACAGTTTCATAAATAACATACCGATGCCGTTGAGGACGTCGTTTTCTGTTGCGAGGATATAAGGCTCGCGTGCGCCTTCCCAGTCGAATGATGAGTTAAGCATTGACTCAGCGAAGTCGCCGTTTGGATAGAAGTCAGTCCATTGACGTTGTCCTTGGAAGCCAGCAGCGATGGCGTTATGGCCTACCATTTCTTCTTCGCAGCCTTCTGGGAGGTTAGGGTTGCCGTTCATCATGTCTTTGATGATAACCATCATCTTAACGACGAATTCCCACATCTCTTCTTTCTCTGCAGCTGTCTTCTTAAGATATTCTGGGTTCTTGTCGAGACCTTCGATACATTTAGCCTTAGTCCAAGCGAGAGCTTTTTCGTATTCGTTTTTATCATAGATCTCGTTAGTCATGCGGCGGATGATTTCCACTTCGTCAACAGATTCAACGCGCATTCCGAGATATTCTTCGATGAAGTTAGGGTCGATGATTGAACCGCCGATACCCATACAGATAGAACCAATTTGGAGGTATGACTTGCCACGCATTGAAGCAGCAGCGACAGCAGCGCGACCAAAGCGCAAGAGTTTTTCTTGTACGTCAGCAGGGATTGATGTGTCGTCAGCGTTTTGTACGTCATGGCCATAGATACCAAATGCAGGGAGACCTTTTTGTGCGTGTGTTGCGAGAACTGAAGCGAGGTAAACAGCACCTGGACGTTCTGTACCGTTGAAACCCCAAACACCTTTGATTGTCATTGGGTCCATATCCATTGTCTCAGCACCGTAGCACCAGCAAGGAGTCACTGTCAATGTGATGTCGACACCTGCTTTTCTAAATTTGTCAGCACAAGCAGCAGCTTCAGCAACGCGGCCTATAGTTGTATCTGCGATGACGACTTTAACAGGTTCGCCGTGAGAATATTTCAAGTTTTCTTCAAAGAGTTTAGCGGCAGCTTTTGCCATATTCATTGTCTGATCTTCAAGAGATTCACGTACTTTAAGAGCACCACGACGGCCGTCGATGGTTGGGCGGATTCCGATGACAGGATAATCGCCTATGAGTCTGTTTTTTGCCATATTATTTTGAGTTATTAAATTACTAAGTTTTTGATATGCTTAAATATGATTCAAAGCATATCACAAAGATATAAAAAGTCAATAGACAACTGACAATGGACAACAGATTTTTTAATAAAAAAATTCTATCTTTGTAATGTATAATCTCACTTCGTTATGAAAAGACATCTATTTCTTGTAATCGCTTTATTACTAGGATTTAACGCAATACAATCTCAGGTGCTTATCAACAATAAAGGCAACCGTAACCAGACTTATCCGTCTGTGACAGAAACCAACCCTGCCATCGTGGAAATGCTCAGTCAGGTGGATACTGTCAATCTATACAACACCATCGACTGGATGCAGCAATATATTCGCGATGCAAGGAAGCCTGAAGCTCTCATAACACAGAATTATCTCCTCGACAGATTTGAAGAAATAGGATTGGAGACTTACATCCATAATCACACAGCAACGATTGGCGGAACTGATACTCTTGAAGCAGGCAACATCATAGCAGTGCAGCTTGGAACGGAGTTCCCAGATGAATATATCATCATCTCCTCTCACTACGACCATCCCGACGGTCCTGGTGCCGACGACAACGCTTCTGGAACTGCAGGCGTACTGGAATGCGCCCGCATCTTGAGCCAATATGAATTCAAACGCACCATACTCTACATACCTTTCAATGGAGAAGAAAGATGGATGGTCGGCAGTTATCCTTTCGTACACAAATGCGCTCGTGAGAACATGAACATCCTCGGCGTCTTCAACCTCGATATGCTTGGCTTCTGGCCTGGGCCAGAATATGGCGACGTCACTATGTATTCCGGATATTCTTATATCTCGAAACAGTTGTTCGATTATTATCAACATGTAGCTAACCTTTATATTCCTGAGATGCCGACATATTATTTCACAGAAGTGATAGATTCCTACGGCGGCGACCACATGCCTTTCAACATCTATGAATATCCAGCATTATATATCGGCGATATTGAATATCAAGATGAAAACATACATTATCACAAGCCTTCTGACACCATCGGCGCTGGAGTTAACTGCTTCGCATTGGCACAAGGATTCGTGAAAGCCACAATAGCAGCTACTGCAGAACTCGCTGACGGATGGCTCGCACCACAGGATTTCAGCGCTGTAGTAAAAGATGGCAAGACATTCCTAAGTTGGAACGAAGCATCTGAAACAAAATCTTACCGACTTTTCAAAGACGATGAACTTTTAACAGAAACAACAGAAAATTCTTTCGTTGATGAAGACTTCATCGACAACGAATGGCATCGTTATTATGTGAAAGGAGTTCATACCGACGGCAATGAAAGCCCAGCTTCAAATCAAGATTCTGTATTTACCCGACAAGAACTTCAGCTTCCTGTATTTTACGACTTTGAAGGCGATACAGTAGAAGGTATATTCTTAAACAATAATAACTGGAGTCTTAGCAGTTACGAATCAGAAAATTGTTTGAAATCCGAGACTTACACACATGACAACATCCTGCAAATTATAGAATTCCAATGTTTTTCAATCCCTGACAGCATTGAAAACGTCACCCTTGGATTGAAAATAATAAATACAAATTCTGTAACATGGTCACCTTACAACGGCAATGCATATGTAGAAGTCACTACCGACAGAAAGACTTGGCATAAATTAGCGATTATATCCAAAACAGGACAAGAATGGAAAGAGGTTTTAGTTTCATTAAATGATTATATTGGATACGATTACGTCCAGTCGAGAATACGATACGAAAGCAGCGGCGAAGGAGAAATATTATCTTGGAGCAGAGATATTTACATCGATGATTTGTTTATCAACTTCAAGCCTATTGACGATATGCCAGAAACTCCTACACAAGAAAAATTCGATCTGTCGATATCGCCTAATCCATCTGACGGCATAGTCACAATCAAGTCAGGAGTGAAACAAAAATACAGTCTCTCCATTTACAACATCCTTGGTGAAAGACTATTCTCAGACGACAGTTTCTCCGACGGGACACTGGATCTGAACCACCTTCCAAAAGGAACATATTTCATCTCTATAAACAATGGAGTTGATATAATTTCAAAAAGAGTTGTGATAAGATAGAACTTTGGACTTTTTTGATGTCAGCTCTGAAAGGGCGAGACATATATAGCATAAGGCCGCCTATGGAATTAGAATCTCAGAAATTCAGAACTTCAAAACCTCAAAATTTTTGAGTTTCTGAGTTTTTGAGATTTTGAATTTTTATAATAGGATGGAAGCGTTAGGGATTGGAGCGGCATCCTTTTGAAGCGTAGCGGAAAAAGATATAGCGGAAAGCCCGACGGCACAGCCGGAACGCCCAAAAAATGACTAAAGTTCTTAGTTCAACAGCCTTAGTTCTTAGTTTTAAAAAAGACTCCTAACTAAAATAAATTTTACTTTATTAATATAAAGCTTCACTAAAAAGTTTATTTTTGCAAAAAGAAAAAATTTTAACATAAAAAATATAAAACAATGGAAAACTTAGAAAGAGTACAATGTCTTATCCTCGGTTCAGGCCCTGCAGGATACACAACAGCAATTTATACATGTCGTGCTGACCTCAAAACTGTTATCTACGAAGGTCCTATCACAGGCGGTCAATTGATGCAGACAACAGAAATCGAGAACTTCCCTGGTTACCCACAAGGCGTACACGGCGGTCAAATGATGCAAGACATCCGTCAACAAGCTGAACGTTTCGGCGTTGAGTTCCGCATGGGTTCTATCGTTGAAGTCGACACAACATCACGTCCTTTCAGAGTAAAATCAGAAACAGGCGATGAGTTGTTAGCAGACACTATCGTTGTTGCTACAGGCGCATCAGCACGTTGGTTAGGCGTTAAAGGCGAAGAACAATTCAAAGGCGGCGGCGTTTCAGCTTGCGCTACATGCGACGGTTTCTTCTTCA
>JAZKYG010000084.1:0-5686 GCA_045612025.1 Bacteroidales bacterium | reverse complement strand
CTTCGAACATTTCTTTCAGCTGTTGCAAAACATAGCCGCTTCCCCGCGACAGGAATTTAATATTGAGTCGGCACGACATCTCACCTTGTCGATGTTTTACGGATATTCACATTTAAAGCATGAAGTGAATGAAATAAAATCCACGAAAACACGTCAGGAAGATATTTTCAATCAGTTCACAGAACTTCTTGAAAGACATCACAAGAAAGAACGTGAGATTGCTTTTTATGCCGACAAGATGTTCATCACGCCGAAGCATCTTTCACAAGTCATAAAAGATTATAGCAACAAGACCGCACTTGCTTTCATTGAAGAATATGTCATTGCCGAAGCCAAGTCGATGCTGCTTTCAACCACATTGTCGATACAGCAGATTAGCGACGAATTAAATTTCCCGTCGCAGTCGGTCTTCGGGAAATACTTCAAAAGAGTGACGGGAAAATCGCCGACGGAATACAGGAGAAGTTGAAAATTGAAAGTTGAAAGTTGAAAATTATTTTTAAAGTACGGCTGTTTGGCTTTTGAATTTTGAACTAAGGCTGTTGAACTTTTACAAAAAAAAGACGTTTCAATGTTTATTCATTTTATAGGTATCATTGAAACGTCTCTACAGATTTTTAAATTTCAATTTTTAACTCAATCCTTCAATATTTCCATTGACGATATCTATATTTCTTGCTTGAGGATCTTTAGGCAATCCTGGCATTCGCATGATGTCGCCCATGATGACAACGATCATCTCTGCTCCATTGTTGATGATTATATCACGAACGTTAAGGTCGAAGTCTTTCGCAACGCCGTATGCTTTTGGATCTGCAGAGAATGAGTATTGTGTCTTTGCGATGCATATTGGGTAATGCGAGATGCCCAATGACTCTATCTGCTTGATTTTCTTTAGAGCTACAATTGAATATGCAATATCTTTTGCGCCATATATCTGCTTAGCCACTTTATCAATCTTAGCGCGTACAGTATCCTCGTTCTCATAGATGAACTTAAGAGGTTCTGACGGTGTTTTTTCTATTGTCTCGACAACAAGCTTTGCGAGTTCTTCTGCTCCTTTACCGCCATCTGCGAAGACACTATTCATGCAGAATCCCACTCCCATTTCGCGGCAGTGCTCAGCAACCAATGCAATCTCTTCGTCGGTGTCGCTAGCGAATCTGTTGAATGTAACGATGACATTCTGTCCGAAACGTCTTACGTTCTCAATGTGTTTGTCGAGATTTGGGAGGCCGTTCTTCAAACCTTCAATATTTTGTTCCTTTATTTTATCTTCCGGAACACCTCCGTGAAGTTTCAGGCTTTGCGCTGTTGCAACTATGACTGTTAGTTTTGGAGAAAGTCCACCCTTACGACATTTGATGTCGAAGAATTTCTCTGCGCCGAGGTCAGCGCCAAATCCTGCTTCTGTGATTACATAATCGCCGTAGCTGAGTGCCATCTTAGTAGCGATAAGCGAATTACATCCGTGTGCGATGTTGGCGAAAGGTCCGCCATGTACAAAGGCTGCCGTGTTCTCGGTTGTCTGCACGAGGTTTGGCTGTATCGCATCTTTCAGAAGCACTGTGATAGCACCGGCGATGCCGAGGTCGTTGACTGTCAGAGGCTGGTCATCGTATGTATAACCTAAAAGGATGTTACCGACGCGACGTTTCAAATCGTCAAGGTCTTTTGACAGACATAAGATTGCCATAATCTCTGATGCCGGTGTGATGTCGAATCCGCTTTCTGCTGGAAGTCCGTTAGCAGAGCCACCGAGTCCTGTGATAACGTTGCGGAGACTTCTGTCATTGACGTCGAGCACACGTTTCCATTTAACTTCCTTGAGGGCAAGACCTGTCTTTCTATTATGATAGATGTAATTGTCTAGCAACGCAGTAATCATATTGTGCGCTGATGTTATTGCGTGGAAGTCGCCAGTGAAGTGAAGGTTGATGTTTTCCATTGGCAGCACCTGAGAGTAACCGCCGCCAGCCGCGCCACCTTTCATTCCGAAACATGGACCGAGTGATGGTTCACGCAGCGCAACGACCGCTTTCTTTCCTATCCTATTAAGTCCCAATGATAGTCCGATAGAAACGGTTGTCTTGCCGATGCCTGCCTTTGTCGGAGTGATGGCCGTGACAAGAATAAGATTGCTTTTCTTTATTTTATCTTCGTCAATAAGAGATAGAGGCAGTTTGGCTATGTATTTACCATAATTGTTTATCTCATCTGTTGGAACACCTATACTGGTGGCAATTTCCTCTATTCTTTTAAGAGATGTTTCTCTTGCTATTTCAATGTCTGATTTCATATTAAAAATAGATATTACAAGTTTTTATATTTGAGTTATACTTAGTATAGTTAATAAACACAATAAATGTTCCGAAAAATTAAGAATTTTAAAAAATCAGATGATTTAGCGCTCTATCTCTCACTCCCAACTCAACATTTTATCTGGGCGTTCCGGCGAAGCCGTCGGCCTTCCTGTAGAGACGTACGTAATATCTTCTAAACCATATTCTGATGCGTCTAAAAAAAATCATCGTTTGTCATTCCCCAAAACCCAAAATGAAAAGACGCATCAACGACATATTATTTATTTCATGTGTCGTTGATACGTCTCTACATTATCGGACAAGTCACGCCCCTACAACAATTCCTAACTCCTAATTCCTAACTCCTAACTCCCCACTCCTAATCTCTTGCTGACTCAAGAAACCAGCAACGCGTTTGTGCGTATTCATCAGATATTGATTGTAATCCAAGTCGTTGACGTCTTGTTCTTTTTCAAGAGCAAGGTCCAAGACTTCCATCATCGATGAGACAAAATGGAAGTTAAGTCCTTTTACGTAATCTTCTTTTATCTCAGCAAAGTCACGTTTGTTCTCGACTGACAAGATGACATCTGTAACGTCATTGCGTTTTGCAGCGAGCATCTTCTCTTGTATTCCGCCTACTGGCAACACTCTGCCTCTCAATGTAATCTCGCCTGTCATGGCAAGTTTGTCCTTCACCTTTCTTTGAGTGAATGCCGATGTCAGTGCTGTCAGCATCGTGATACCTGCCGAAGGTCCGTCTTTCGGTGTCGCGCCTTCTGGCACATGGATATGAACGTTCCATTCTTCAAACACCGCTGGGTCTATCTCCAATTGTGAAGAATGTGATTTGATATATTCGTATGCGATGGTCGCTGATTCTTTCATCACATCGCCGAGGTTACCTG
The DNA here is from genome assembly GCA_045612025.1 of Bacteroidales bacterium. Lineage (GTDB taxonomy): Bacteria > Bacteroidota > Bacteroidia > Bacteroidales > F082 > Limimorpha. Next base: position 2,475 of record JAZKYG010000084.1, on the reverse strand, counting down.
TCAGATGTAACATACCGTGACCACGGCTCAAACTGACTTCTATCGATAATATCTCACCGCCTACTGGAGTCCAAGCGAGACCGATGGCAACACCTGGTGTTGTGTGTTTTACCTCATCGCCATCGTGGAACATAGCAACACCAAGTGCGTCTTTCAAATCCTTGGCACTCACCTTCTTCTCTACTTCATCACCCATCACGATATTCTTTGCCTTACGACGAATCACGCTAGCAATCTGACGTTCGAGGTTACGCACGCCGGCTTCTCTTGTATAATCGTCGATGACTTTCATCACCATATCTTTTGAGAATGTCACGTCTTTTGCTGTGAGTCCGTGTTCCTTGAGCTGCTTAGGAATAAGGTGACGTTTCGCAATCTCATATTTCTCTTCACGGAGATAACCGCTCAAGTCGATGATTTCCATTCTGTCGCGCAACGCTGGATGAATGGTCGAGAGGTTATTTGCTGTCGCGATGAACAAGACCTTCGACAAATCATAATCCATTTCGAGGAAGTTGTCTGAGAAAGCCATGTTTTGTTCTGGGTCAAGTATTTCAAGAAGAGCTGCTTGTGGGTCGCCATTGACGTTATTACCGCTCACCTTGTCAATCTCATCAAGGATGAATACAGGATTTGATGACTTAGCCTTTCTTAAGTTCTGAATGATACGGCCTGGCATAGCGCCGATGTATGTCTTACGATGACCGCGTAATTCAGACTCATCGCGGACGCCTCCGAGTGACATTCTTATATATTTACGTCCCAATGCCTTAGCGACAGATTTTCCTAATGAAGTCTTACCGACACCAGGAGGGCCGACGAGACATAAGATTGGTGATTTCATATCATTCTTAAGCTTCAAGACTGCGAGATATTCAATGATACGGTCTTTTATCTTTTCAAGTCCGAAATGGTCTTTATCAAGGACTTTCTGTGCATGCTTAAGGTCGAAATTGTCTTTGGTGAATTCGTTCCAAGGAAGCTCTACTATATATTCAAGGTAATTATGCTGTATGCCGTATTCTGCCACCTGAGGATTCATACGTTGCAGTTTCTGCAATTCCTTTTCGAATGTCTCTTTCACTTCAGCAGGCCATTTTTTCTTGGCAGCTTTTTCTTTAAGGACCTTGATATCTATTTCATTAGGCGTTCCGCCAAGTTCTTCCTGGATAGTACGAAGTTGTTGGTTAAGAAGATATTCACGTTGTTGCTTGTCCATATCCATCTTAACCTTATTCTGAATCTGATGCTTCAGCTCAATCATCTGCATCTCGTTAGTAAGAATAGCGAGAAGCTCAGTAGCGAAAGTCGTGATGTCGTTTATCTCAAGCAGACGTTGTTTTTCCTGCATCGACTGCACGAGGTTACTTGCTATGAAGTTAACCATGAACCAAGGACTGTCTATATTTTTCAGAGCGAACGACGCTTCAAATGGAAGGTTTGCTGATTTTTGGGTTATCTGCATCGCGAGGTCTTTGATAGACTGTATCAAAGCCTTGAACTGACGATCACGAGGAATGACGAGGCTGTCGCCATAAGGTTCGACCTTACCTCTCAAATAAGGTTCCGTCTGTGTTATCTCTTGTAATTTAAAACGGCGTTTGCCTTGAATGATTACGGTGGTATTGCCGTCAGGCATCTGCAATGTCTTCATCACCATTGCGATGGTTCCGATTTCATGTAAGTCATTTTGGCCTGGGTCTTCTACCGCAGCGTCTTTCTGTGCCACCACGCCTATTGCCTGATGTTTCTTATACGCTTCCTTAATCAATCTTATGGACTTGTCTCGACCGACTGTGATAGGTATCACCACACCTGGGAAGAGCACTGCGTTACGCAGCGTCATGATTGGCACTTCTTCTGGTATTTCCTCTTCGCTTATACGTTTCTCATCTTCTGCTGTAAGAAGTGGAATATATTCAGTGTCAGTCTCAACTATATCTGTCAGGAATAAATCGTGATTTCTTTGGTTGTCCATTATATTATATATTAAATTTACGTTTCGGCCTTCGTCAATAATTGTGCCAAAAAAGAACCAAGGCTTTTGAACTAAAGCTATTGAACTAAGTTCAACAACCAATAGCCAACGGCCTTAGTAAAAAAAAAGCGATGGAGAATTTCCATCGCTTTCGTATTTTGAGCTACAAATAAATTATTTGTTTCTTGCTTCTTGGAATTTTTTGTATTTGTTGTTGAATTTATCAACACGACCAGCTGTGTCAACGAGTTTCATCTTACCTGTGTAGAATGGGTGTGATGTGTTTGAAATTTCAAGCTTTACTAATGGATACTCGTTGCCGTCTTCCCATACGATAGTATCTTTTGTGTTGATTGTTGAACGTGACATGAATGCGTGATCATTTGACATGTCTTTGAAAACAACAAGACGATAGTTTTTTGGATGAATGTCTTTTTTCATTGCTTATATCTTTTACTTATTTTTACTCGATTTTGAGTGGCAAAGATACTAATTTT
>JAZKYG010000083.1:0-9197 GCA_045612025.1 Bacteroidales bacterium | reverse complement strand
GGTTCGCGCTATCGTAGCAGTTCCTGAAGTAGGTGAAGTATACCACGGTGTTGTTAAGTCAATCATGGCTTTCGGTGCTTTCGTTGAAATATTACCAGGCAAAGACGGTTTATTACACATCTCTGAAGTAGAATGGAAACGTCTTGAAAACTTAGACGGCATCCTTAAAGAAGGTGATGAAATTGACGTTAAGCTCATCGAAATAGAACAAAAGACTGGCAAGTTACGCCTTTCAAGAAAAGCCTTGTTGCCAAAACCAGAAGGTTACGTTGAAAAACCAGAACGTCCACGTAACGAAAACAAAGGCGAAAGAAAAGGCAACGACAACAAAGGCAGCAAACCTGAACATAGAAACAAAAAATAATTTTTTCCGAACTCTAGAATCTAGAACTCTAGGACTTAATTTCTAAAGTTCTAAAATTCTAGAGTTGTAAAATTTTAAAATTATAAATATGAGGCAGTTAAAAATTACCAAACAGGTTACAAACAGAGAGACCGCATCTCTTGACAAGTATTTGCAAGAAATAGGTAAGGTAGAACTTATCACAGCTGACGAAGAAGTAGAATTGGCTCAGAGAATCAGACAAGGCGACAAAATCGCTCTTGAGAAACTCACCAAGGCTAACCTCCGTTTCGTTGTTTCCGTTTCTAAGCAATACCAAAATCAAGGTTTGAGTCTTCCTGACCTTATCAATGAAGGTAATTTAGGTTTGATCAAGGCAGCACAACGTTTTGATGAAACCAGAGGCTTCAAATTTATCTCTTACGCTGTATGGTGGATCCGTCAATCTATCCTCCAAGCTTTGGCAGAACAATCACGTATAGTCCGTTTACCACTCAACAAAATCGGCTCTATCAATAAAATCAACAAGACATACGCCAAGTTGGAACAAGAGTTTGAACGCGAACCTAACGCAGAAGAAATCGCTGAGGCATTAGACATCACCGAAGCTGAAGTGAAAGAATCAATGAAGAATGCAGGCCGTCACGTATCAATGGACGCTCCTCTCGTTCAAGACGAAGACAACAACATGTACGATGTCTTGAAAAGCGACGAAGTTATCACTCCTGAGACTGAGCTCCTCTATGAATCATTAAGAAAAGAAATCGACCGCGCCATCTCAACATTGACTCCACGCGAAGCTGACGTAGTACGTCTCTACTTCGGTCTCAACGGCAGTCATCCAATGACATTGGAAGAAATCGGCGAAAAATTCGACCTCACACGCGAACGCGTAAGACAGATAAAGGAAAAAGCCATCAGACGCTTGAAACACACAAGCAGAAGCAAAATCCTTAAGAGCTATCTCGGATAACTCATAGACTTATTGGCTTATAGTCTCATAGACTTTAAAATACGACTCAAGACCTCAAAACTTTTTGGGGTCTTGTTTGTTTATAGCATAGAGTCATAAAGGCACAGAGTTTCAGGGCACTTTGTAACTTTACAACTTTGAGACTTAATTTTAATATAAAATATTTTGGAAATTAAATAATATTATTTATTTTTGTTCTATCATTAAAACCGCTTAAGATATGGGCATCTGGTTCTCCCTTGTCATAAGTTTAAGTTTCAAAAGAACCATCAAACGTAAATAAAATTTTAAAATATGAAAAAAATTTTTACTAAAGTTTTATGCTCATTAGTACTATTGGCTGCTATCAATTCTGTTTCAGCTCAAGAAAACATTTTTAACAGCAACCCACAGCCAAAAGAAATCAAATCAACAAATTATAACAACAGAGGTGGTAACTGGCGTTATTATGATGACAATCAATATGTAACTGGCATCGGCGGTCCTTCAACATTTGCATGGGGCATCATGTTTCCAGCAGAAACACTTACTGGAAGTCAAAATATTACAAAAGTAGCATTATTTGACGTTGCTCCTTCAACAGGTGACATCTGCATATATTATGGTGGAACCTCAAAACCAGAAACATTGATTCATAAACAAGAATACGAAACAACAGGAATTGGCGAATTCGTTGAATTCGATTTAACTTCTCCACTTCCATTATTTGGTGACAATTTATGGGTCATACTTACAACAAACCAAGGAGAAGGTTGGCCAGCTGCAGCTTGCGCTAACAGCGGTGACAAAAACGGTCGTTGGATTACATTAGACAATCAAGTATGGGAAGACGTTGCTTCTTATAATTTATCTTACACATGGATGCTCCGTGCTTATATTGAAGGCGAAGGTGGTGAAAGCATCTACGAACACGGTTCTTCAATTAATGTCTACCCTAACCCTGTAAAAGACCAACTCTTTGTTGAAACAGAAATGACAGTAGAAGAAATCAGCGTTTATGATGTATTCGGAAGACAAATGACAACAGTATATGACCAACAAACAGTAAATGTTTCAGAATTAAGCAATGGCATTTATTTCGTTAAAGTCAAGTCAGAAAACAATGAAGTTGTAAAACGCTTCATCAAGAAATAAAAACAAATCAAACCATGTAGAGACGTCACAGTGACGTCTCTTTTATTATCAGAAGTTTAGGAAATGCATAACCTGTAAAATCAAGCCTTATGAAAAAATTATTCATTCTCGTTTTAATCAGCATATTTGCTTTAAACTCTTATGCACAGAATCTTGGCGAACTTAATCCAGATTTTGGAACCGACGGTTCATTCTTATTCGATCCGTCTGTATCTCATGATAAGATGGAGAAAATGCTAGTTCAAAAAGACGGCAAAATCATAACTGTCGGCGGTGCCCGTGTTGGAGGTGACAATTATTCTATATATGTATCACGCCACAACGCTGACGGCACATTAGACGAGACATACGGAGAAAACGGCATCGCTTATTTTAAAGTGAATCCACTTATCTATATGAACTATGCTTTTGACGCAGCATTGAATGAAGATGACTATCTCTTTATTACAGGTTATACATTCGACTATACAAACAACAGCGCCTTTGTCATCAGTCTTGATGAGAACGGCTTCGAAAACACCGAATTTGGAGAAAACGGTTACGCTGTTTCTGACTATGGCAATGGAATAGTCTATGACGCCATAAAGGTTGACGCCAAAGGCCGCCCTGTAGTAGCAGGCTATTTAGATGACCAAATCATTGTAAGACGTTATAATAAAAAAGGAAATCTTGACTTGACTTTCGGCGAAGAAGGTTCTGTGACAATAATATTAGACCCTACACTATGGGCTTACTGCTATGCATACGACCTTCAGATATTGGAAGACGGCAAGATTCTCATCACTGGACATAAGGTTTCTGCAGATATGAGATACAACACTTATTTGTTGAGACTTAACTCAAACGGCGCCATTGACGAAACTTTCGCCGACAATGGAGTATTGTATCTCAATGCCGGAAAGAATGAAGACTATCATGCAGAATATGCTGTAGCAATCAGCATACAGCCTGACGGAAAATATCTAGTCGGAGGTCATGCAGACTTGCCTCCTGGAGAGTCTAACTTAATCAGATCGGAATCTTATATCACACGTGTCAACACAGATGGCACCATTGACGAAACATTCGGAACAGATGGTTTCGTGAAATTCGAACCATTTGAAGGAGACGGCTGTACCAATACATCCTACTCTATCTTGGCAGCATCTGACGGACAGATATTTGGAACAATCTATTCTTATGACGCGCTCACAACAGCCAGCCGCGCTTACGTCTATAACCTTGACACTGACGGCAATTTCAAAGAAGACTTCGCTGGTTCTGGTATCATAGCATTACCAAAACTTGATGAAAATGAAGTGACAATAACTTCAAAATCATTAGCATTGCAAGACAACAAAAACCTTTTAGTTGGCGGTTACGTCGCTTTAGACTATTCAACTACTCTGGAAATATTCATATCATGTGTAAATATTGACATCAAAGGCGAAGATCCTGAAAACCCTGAAAATCCTGAAAACCCAGAAGATCCAGAAGACCCAGAAGATCCAGAAGACGCAATAGAAGAACTCACTTCATCACTTAACATCTACCCAAGTCCTGTTAATGACAGATTATATATTGAAACAGAAGTTGAGATTAAGGAAGTAGTCATTTATGATACCTTCGGCAGACAACATTCAACAGTCAACGGACAACATACATCGTCAATAGATGTATCAAATTTGAATAGCGGCGTTTATTTTGTAAGAATAAAGACAAATGACGACGTTTTAACAAAACGATTTGTTAAGAATTAATTCATAATTCATAACCATAATTCATAATTGCAAGGACGTGGTTTGCCGCGTCCTTTGCTGTTAAAGAATAAATTATATTTAAAATGAAGAAATATATTCTATCAATAATATTCCTACTTGCATCATTCTTCTGTATTTATGCACAAGACCTGACGGTCACCATCGATGGCACTGTTGGAGAATTGCGAAAGACCACAAGCAAGAACGTACCTGTATTCTGCTCTAACAACTGGGCCATATCACAACAGTTTTACGCTGCTGAAGAAATATGCAAAGCACACGGCACCATCGAAAGCATCGCATTCAAAACATCAGAAGTTGAGGAAGAAGCAGAAAAATATCCATTTACGCGCAAGCTTATCGTTTATATAACAAACACAGAAGAATATGCGATAGCTGGAAATATCATGAAGAGAATGTCTGATTCTGACCAAGTATTCTCTGGCGATGTGGAATTTGCTTATAACTCATGGGTTAGTATAGATATTGAAGATTTCGAATACACAGGAAAGAACATCCTGATATGCGTCAATGACATAAGCGGAACAAATATTGCAGGAGGCGTGACATTCGATGCCTTCATCGGTCCAGCAATGATTGGTGAAAACAACGCATACAGAGCATTATATAAGAGAAGCATCAGCGGAGCTTTCGATGCTACTACAAGTATCAGCGGAGCTTCTACCATATTAGATACGCCTGTGCCTTTCGTTCAATTCACATTCAAAGAAGGCTCAACAGAAGAATATCTGGATCCAGCGCAACCGACCAACTTCACCGCTACAGCATTAAGCGAATCTGAAATATTATTGACATGGGACAAAGACGCCAACACCTCAAGCTACGATGTTTGTAGAAATGCAGAAGTTCTTGCGAACATAAGCGACACATCATATATTGTAAAAGACCTTCCACTCGGATGGCACTGCTTCAAAATCATCGGCGTCAATGGAGTGAAAAGATCAGAACCTTCAGAAATACAATGTGCCGAGTTAGTGGAAATTCCTGAAGATCCTGAAACACCAGAAGACCCTGAAATTCCAGAAGACGGCATTGAAGAATTAAGTTCATCACTTCTACTCTATCCCAATCCGGTTAACGACAAACTGTATATCGTTACTGCTATTGAAATAGAGGAAGTTATTGTCTATGATATTTTTGGAAAAACTCAGAAACTCAGAAACTCAGAACTTCAAAACCAAACTTCATTTGACGTATCAGGCTTAAATGCTGGTGTTTATTTCGTTATGATAAAGACGAATGAAGGTGTTGTAACGAAACGGTTTGTTAAAAATTAATGCATAATTCATAATTCATAATTCATAATTGTAGGGCTGTCATATATGATAGTCCTACTTTGTTTTTGTTAATACTGCATTTAAAATTTATAGCCAAGTGCTTAGTTCTTAGTTCGCTTTGCGTTAGGGATTGGAGCGGCATCCTTTTGAAGCGAAGCGGAAAAAGATATAGCGGAAAGCCCGACGGCTTCGCCGGAACGCCCAAAATAAAAGTCACAGAGTTGCAAAGTATCTTTTATTGAGACGAACGATTTTTTAAAGTTCTTAATTTAAAGTTAAAAGCAAAAAAATAATTCCTAACTCCTAATTCCTAACTCCTAATTTTATTATATTTGCAGAAACGTAAAAAAAACATGTCATGCAAAAAATAATATCTCCTTCCCTGCTTTCAGCAGATTTTCTACATCTAGCAGACGACATCAAGATGTTGAATGAAAGTCAAGCCGATTGGTATCACCTCGACATTATGGACGGCGTATTCGTACCAAACATCTCTTACGGCATTCCAGTCGTTCAAGCCATCAGTAAAATGGCCACAAAACCTCTTGATGTTCACCTCATGATCGTCGACCCTGACAGATATTTCGATGCATTTAAAGAAGCCGGTGCAAGCATAATAACATTTCATTATGAAGCATCTACTCACGTCCATCGTTCTGTACAGAAGATAAAGTCACTCGGCATCAAAGCTGGCGTTGTACTCAACCCTCATACTCCAGTGTCTGTATTGGAAGATATCTTGGGTGATTTAGACCTCGTATTGCTTATGTCAGTAAACCCAGGCTTCGGAGGACAGAAATTTATCGAACGTACATATTCTAAGATAGAAAAGTTGCGCGACATGATTGACAGAAACGGATACAGCACACTCATCGAAGTGGACGGCGGCGTCAACACAGAAAACGCCTCTAAGTTGTTCGCAGCAGGTGCCAACGCTCTCGTAGCCGGCAATGCCGTATTCAAATCAGAAGACCCTAAAAAGACTATTGAACTTTTAAAATCATAAATAGAAATAAAATCAAAAAGATATGAACGAATGTGTTTTAAATCTCACACCTGAATGCGTATGGAAAGAATTTCATGCTATTTTAGCTGTGCCACGTCCTTCAAAGAAAGAAGGCAAAATGGTTGAATATCTCATCAACTGGGCAAAAGAACATAAGGTAGAATATATAGTAGAAGAATGCGGCAACGTCATCATGAAGGCTCCTGCAACACCAGGATTCGAAGACCGCAAGACTATCATATTACAAGCTCATACCGACATGGTATGCGAAAAAAACAGCGATAAGGTCCACGACTTTGAAAACGACCCTATCGAAGCTGTCATCAAAGGCGACTGGTTACATGCAAACGGCACTACACTCGGCGCTGACGACGGCATCGGCGTAGCAGCAGCACTCGCTGTCATCGCTGACCCAACAGTACAACACGGTCCTATCGAATGCATCTTCACAGTAGACGAAGAGACAGGCCTCACTGGCGCAGAAAAACTCGACCCTAAAGACTTCAGCGGACGTATCTTATTGAACCTTGACTCTGAAGACGAAGGCGAAATCTTCATCGGTTGCGCAGGCGGCATGGACACCATCATCAAGGTTTACTACAGAATGGAGCCTGCTCCAAGAAGAAACGTGGCTTACAGAATCATGGTAAGCGGTCTTAAAGGCGGTCACTCTGGCGACGATATCAACAAGAACCTCGCTAATGCCAACAAGTTGTTAACACGTATCTTATGGCAAGGCGCAAATGAATTCGACCTCCGCGTTTACGACATCCAAGGCGGCAACCTCCGCAACGCTATCGCTCGTGAAGCTATGGCAGTCGCTTTCGTTCCAGAAGAATTCCAAGCAGAATTTGAAGAATTCGTAAAAGCAATGGAAGAAAACTTCCGCAGAGAATATCAAGTGACAGAACCAGGTCTCAGCGTCAAAGCTGTCATCGAAGAAACACAGCCAGAACTCGTCATCGACGAAATGACACAGTTCGACTTGTTGAACGCACTCTACGCTTGTCCTCACGGCGTCATCGCCATGTCACAGACAATACCTAACTTCGTAGAGACATCAACAAACTTAGCATCTGTCAAGAAAAAAGAAGGTTTCTTCTTCATCCAGACATCACAACGCAGTTCTATCGAATCTTCAAAAGAAGACATCGCTAATATGGTAGAAACTGTATTCAACCTCGCTAACGCAGAAGTGTTACACACTGACGGCTATCCAGGCTGGACACCAAACCCAGACTCAGAAATCCGCAAGGTTGCTGAAGAATGCTACAAGAACCGTTTCGGCGTAGAACCTAAGGTAAAAGCTATCCACGCCGGTTTGGAATGCGGTTTAGTAGGTGACTAAATCCCCGGCATGGATATGATCTCATTCGGTCCTACCCTCCGCGGCGTACACTCACCAGACGAAAGAATTGAAATCCCTACAGTACAGAAATTCTGGGACTTCTTGAAAGACATTTTAGTTAATGCACCAAGAAATTAGTTGAGAGTGTAGAGTGTAAAGTGTAGAGCTGTTTTTGAGTGTATACACTTTACACATTTAACTTACCCCTTTCAACTACTATAAACTATACACTATAAACTATAAACTTTATAAAAAATGAGCATAAGAAACTTAGAACCTAAAGGATTGTGGAAAAACTTCTACGAATTGACACAGATTCCACGTCCTTCAAAAAAAGAAGAGAAAGTTGTTGCTTTCTTAAAAGAATTTGGCGAAAAATTAGGTCTTGAAACTATAGTCGACAGTGTTGGTAACGTCATCATCCGCAAACCTGCAACTCCAGGTTACGAAGATCGTATGGGCGTTGTATTGCAAGCACACGTCGACATGGTTCCACAAAAGAACTCAGATAAAGTCCACGACTTTGAAAAAGACCCTATCGAAACACGTATCGTTGACGGTTGGGTAAAAGCTAACGGCACAACATTAGGCGCTGACAACGGCGTTGGTGCAGCAGCTGCTATGGCAGTGTTAGAAGACAACACATTAGTTCACGGTCCTATCGAAGCTCTCTTCACAATTGATGAAGAAACAGGTATGACAGGAGCTAACGCTTTAGAACCAGGCGTTTTGAGAGGCGATATCCTCATCAACACAGACTCTGAAACAGAAGGCGAACTTTATGTTGGCTGTGCTGGCGGTATCGACACATGCGGGTACTTCACTCCTAAATTTGAAGAAGTACCAGCTGGTTCAAAGGCTTTCCAATTAATCGTTAAAGGTTTAAAAGGCGGTCACTCAGGCATGGACATCATCTTAGGCCGTGCTAACGCTAACAAAGTGATGAACGCTTTATTATTGAAAGCCACAGAAAAATTCAATGCAAGAGTTGCTGACATCCAAGGCGGAAGCTTACGTAACGCTATCCCACGCGAATCATTCGTTACAGTTACAGTTCCAGAAGGCAAAGCTGAAGAATTAACAGCTTTCGTTGCTGAATTCGAAGCTCTCGTTAAAGAACAATTCGCTGCTGTTGAACCAGAAATGAGCATCAGCATCGTAGCTACAGAAATGCCAGCAAGAGTCATCGACAAGCAAACTATCGCTAACTTGATCGAAGCAGTCGCTAAATATCCTAACGGCGTCATCGCTATGTCAAAAGACTTCGAAGGCACTGTCGAGACATCTTCAAACTTAGCTATCGTTAAGTTAGAAGGCGACCATATCATGACAGCTTCATTACAACGCAGTTTAGTC
>JAZKYG010000082.1:0-13902 GCA_045612025.1 Bacteroidales bacterium | reverse complement strand
CCGTAGCCATTGTCGTTTGTACCAGCCACATTAAACTCAACTCTCAAGACCTTACCGAGTGATGTCAAATCCCATTTTGTCCATTCCATCACGACATTATCTGGTCCATTAACAAGGTAGAATGTTGCCTCCGAGACCAATTCATCATTTTCATCATAACCGCTAGCGATAATCCAAGCCTTGTCATCTTCACCTATATTATCTGTCAAGCCATTGCCATTGATATAGCAGTTTAAAGCGTATGTTGAACTATTAATCCAAATATGGTCAATGACTCTAGCCACGCCGTCGCCGAATGTAAACGAAGGAAGTTCTTCTGTGAAATTATAGCCAGAATCATCTTTATAACCGAAGTGCATACAGAAGTTAGATGAGCCATTATGACCGCCAGCACCTTCTTGTCCATAAACAGTAAGCTGACTATTGTAATCGCCGTATGTCACATAATCTGTATTAGCATAGTTCGACACTGCCTGACCGCCGCCCCAATAAGCATAGCTATTATAGTTGTAAGGGAATGCATGGAATAGTTCTGTATTGTTTTCATCGTACCAGTAGTAAGGTTCGCTGCCAGACATATCATAAATGAGATTATCCATATATTGGTCAGCAGCGATGAGGTCGCTCCATGTACTGATTGTCGCACCGCAATAACTCAATTCGTATTCAGTAAATTTTGCGTCTGCATCTTCGAATGTCAAGGTTCTGAGCTCCATTTCTTGAATCCATTCGCCTGCCATGACATTGAGTTTCACTATAGCCATCTTGCCTGATTCAGAAACGACAGTGATAGCTATTTTACCTTCTTTATCAAAATGACATAAATTCTTTGCAGGAGCTGTCACTGTAAGAACATCATTTGCATAATCAGCTTTCCATCCTTCTGGAGTATTAATAATGTATTCTGCGACATTCTCTACTTCAACGTCAAACTCTACAGTAGTTCCATATTCAATCTGTGCAATAACTGGAGCGTTTACGATAAGGAACATTGGAGCTGAGCCATCGTAGCGAGCAAGGAGAAATACGCTGCCGTCTGCCATAGTAACGATGACATAATCAGGGTTTGAAGCATCGACATTTTGGAAGAAAGAGTCACCGTTGCTACCTTGTGCCTTAACGCCTGTAGATTCCCATGTCAGACCGCCGTCGGTTGACACTTCCCATTCGTAAGTTTCAAGGTTGACGCGGATTTGAGGAGCGATGCCGTTAGATCCGCTGCCTCCGTCAAAACCATTAGCACGTACCTTCACGCCATCGACGATAATCCATTCGCCGTTGAGAGTCCAGTAATAGTTACCGTCAGTATCTTTCTTGATAGAGATTTGAGGAGTTGAACCATTGGTGCCGTTTGTTCCATTGGAACCATTTGTTCCGTTTTTACCTTCTGCGATCACGCCTGTAGAAATCCAAGTAATTCCGCCGTCAGTAGAGATTTCCCATTCTTTAGTATCTTCATTGATACGTACTTGTGGAGTGATAGCGTCTTTACCATTAATACCGTTTTGTCCGTTAGTTCCATCTTTGCCGTTGGCGCGCACTTTATTGCCATCGACGATGAGCCATTCGCCGTCTAGAGTCCAGTAATAGTAGCCGTCAGTATCTTGTCTCACAGAAATCACAGGAGCATTGACTCCATTCTGACCATTAGAAATCACAGCACTTGTTCCGTCAGAAAACTGAATCGTGTAACCATCAGATGTTGTAATCACATCTGTAACATAGACGTTTTTCTGCAAAGCATCTACGATAGACTGTAAAGCGCTGATGTCTTTGTTAGTTTTCTTCACTGCATCTTCAAGAGCAGTCACACGACTGTCGAGATCGTCTAATTCGTCCCAAATGCGTTGACGACATCCTGTCAGCATAAAGCCAACTAATGCCACAATCAAAAAAGTAAATGTTTTCTTCATGACTTTTAATTTTTAAGTTTATAAATGTTTTATCTGTTTCTTTCATACATCAATAAATCATGTCGAAATCACTTAGATAATTACATTTATAGACTCAAAGTCTTAGAGTCGCAAAGACGCGAGTTACCAAGTCGCTTAATTCAACACTAACAAACACACTCCAGACTTTGCGTCTCTGAGTCATTGTGTCTTTGCGTCTTTAAATTAAAAAACGTAATAAATTTAAGTTGATTTCGACCAGTAACCAGCAAGTGGAAACCCATAAAACACAAGGTAGGTCTTCTGACTTATCCCATTTGTCGCGCCTTCCCGATTCTTAATCAGTGGCAAGAGTGCGACAAACGAACTCATTTCGGAGTGGGACTTACAGCAACTGGTATTGTTCCGGATTCACACCGGATTCCCTTTTCACCCTTCGTGACGCCTGGTCCGTAAGGGCTCCTTATGCGACGGCAAAAGTAATAAAAGTTTAAAGACGAATGACAAAAGGATAATTTTTTTTTAACTAAAGCTATTGAGCTAAGGCTTTTGAAACTTTTTTTATGACACAGACTTTGGGAATACACTTTGCGTTCCAGACCTGCCTAGGAACTGTCGTCCATTGGTTCTTGGTTCTGTCTTGCGTTAGGGATTGGAGCGGCATCCTTTTGGAGCGCAGCGGAAAAAGATATAGCGGAAAGCCCGACGGCGATAGCCGGAACGCCATAAAAAAAGAGGCGTATTTTCATACGCCTCTCTCATAGTCTTGTAGTATTTTATATCAAAGTAAACGTTACTGTCAATCCGGCCATAACGATTGAAACCATGCTCATCAACTTGATCAAGATGTTCAATGATGGTCCTGCTGTGTCTTTGAATGGATCACCGACAGTGTCACCAACAACTGTTGCCTTGTGTTGGTCTGAGCCCTTGCCACCGAAGTTGCCTTCTTCAATATATTTCTTGGCATTATCCCAAGCACCGCCTGAGTTAGCCATAAAGACAGCGAGTACAAATCCTGTTGACAAACCACCGATTAACAATCCTAAAACGCCAGCCACGCCGAAGATGACACCTACTGCTATAGGAGCGATGATTGCTAATAATGATGGGAATAACATCTCTTGTTGTGCGCCTTTTGTTGAGATACCAACGCAACGTGCGTAGTCTGGTTCAGCCTTGCCTTCCAAAATACCTGTTATCTCACGGAATTGTCTTCTTACTTCTTCAACCATCTTTTGTGCTGCACGGCCGACGGCATTCATAGTCAAACCGCAGAATAAGAATGACATCATAGCGCCGATGAATACACCTATTAATACTTTAGGGTTTATTAAGTTGACTTCATAATAATTCATGAAATCCACCAAGGAAGTTTCTTTAATCTGTTCTACGGTAAGAGATACATTGTCAGTCAGCTGTGCCATTCCGTTGCTTGCGTTTTCTGCTACACGTACAAGCGCGATTTTAATCTCTTCTACGTATGAAGCAAGGAGTGCGAGTGCTGTAAGCGCTGCTGAACCAATAGCGAAGCCTTTACCTGTTGCAGCTGTTGTGTTGCCGAGAGCATCGAGAGCGTCTGTACGTTTACGTACTTCTGCGCCGAGACCGCTCATCTCTGCATTGCCGCCGGCGTTGTCAGCGATAGGTCCGTAAGCGTCAGTGGCCAAAGTAATGCCTAATGTTGAAAGCATACCGACAGCTGCGATACCGATGCCGTATAAACCTAATGAAAGATTTTCTGCTGACATGAAATTGTTTACATCAAAACCTGTTGCACAGAGATAAGCCAAAATGATAGCTACGCCAATTGTCAATACAGGAACAGCTGTTGAAATCATACCGAGACCGAGACCTGAGATGATGACTGTTGCAGGACCTGTGTTAGCGCTTTCAGCAACTTTCTGTGTTGGCTTATATGATTGTGATGTGTAATATTCTGTGAACTTACCGATGATGACGCCTGCTACGAGACCTACGACGACTGAGAAAGAGATGCCGAGCCAGTTCTCGATTCCGAGTCCCCAGAGGATGAAGAATGTTGCGATAGCAATCAAGATAGAACTGGTATTAGTACCACGGCTCAATGCTGCGAGAAGTTTCTTCATGTTAGTATCTTCTTTTGTTCTGACCATGAAGATACCTATGATAGAAAGGAGAACGCCCACTGCTGCGATGAGCATCGGTGCGAATATAGCTTTAAGTTGCATTCCGTCGATTGCAGACTTAGCGAAAGCTGCTGCACCGAGAGCTGCTGTCGCAAGGATTGAACCTGCGTATGATTCGTAGAGGTCAGCACCCATACCTGCGACATCACCTACGTTATCACCTACGTTATCTGCAATAGTAGCTGGGTTACGTGGGTCGTCTTCTGGAATATTGTATTCTGTCTTACCGACAAGGTCAGCACCGACGTCAGCAGCTTTGGTATATATACCGCCGCCGACACGTGCGAAGAGAGCCTGTGTTGAAGCACCCATACCGAATGTCAACATTGTTGTGGTGATAACGACTAAGTCATAGTCTGTGAATTGTGTCAAGATGATGAACCAGAGGCTGATGTCCAAAAGAGCGAGGCCTACAACTGTCAAGCCCATAACTGCGCCTGAACGGAACGCCACTCTGAGACCGTCATTCAATGAGTTCTTGGCAGCGTTGGCTGTACGTGCTGATGCATAAGTAGCAGTCTTCATTCCAAAGAAACCTGCCAAGCCTGAGAAGAAACCACCTGTCAAGAAGGCAAACCAGACCCATTCATTCTGCAATCCAAAATAAGCCATCACTGCAAAGATAACTGCCAATACGACAAAAACAATAATAACAACTTTGTATTGTTGCTTCAGATAAGCCATAGCACCTTTTCTGACATGAGAAGCGATCTTCTTCATCAAATCAGTGCCTTCATCTTCATTCAACATACTCTTGTAAAAATAGTAGGCAAAACCCAATGCTAAAACAGAGGCCGCCAATACCAAATAAATTACATAATCCATATAATATAGTTTTAGTGAATAAATTAAATTTCTATCTTTCCTCTCTATCAAAACACAAATTTGCACAATATTTTAATACATCACAAACTATTTTCCCTAAATTTTTCAAAAAATAAAATTTAATATTGTTTAATTAAAAGTTTGTCCGTACTTTTGTAACATGAATCGTGTTTTGTTAGAAGTAATAGGAATAACGTACAGTCAATCGCAGAGTGGCGCCTATGCTTTAATTCTAGGAGTTAAGGGCGACAAGAAGCGACTTCCTATCATCATAGGTGAGGCTGAAGCACAATCAATTGCAATCGCCATTGAAGGACACGAAACCAAAAGACCACTCACCCACGACCTATTCAAGACTTTCGCGACATCTTTCGATATCAATATCACAGAAGTCCTTATCAACAGATTCAAAGACGGTCTGTTTTACTCAGAACTTCACTGCGTCAAAGACGGCGAAGAAAGCATCATCGACGCTCGCACCTCAGATGCAGTCGCCATTGCATTACGTTTCAACGCTCCTATATACGCTAACAGCCAAGTCATTGAAGAAGCCGGCATAGTAATGGATGACATCGAGTTTGAGGATGACACTGACCCTGACTTTGACAATAACCTTGACACTGACTCTGACTTCGAAAGATATGATATAACAGAATTGGAGCAGTTCTTAAAAGAAGCTATTGAAATTGAAGATTACGCCAAGGCTTCTGTTTTAAGAGATATCATTAACGACAAAAAGCAGAAATAATGAAACAATATTTAGATTTATTACAGCATATTCTTGATAACGGCCATCAGAAAGGTGACAGAACCGGTACCGGAACAAAGAGCGTGTTTGGTTATCAGATGCGTTTCAACTTAGAAGACGGATTTCCTCTTCTAACAACAAAGAAGGTCCACCTCCGTTCTATCATCCATGAGTTGTTATGGATCATCAATGGCGATACCAACATCAAATATCTGCACGACAATAAGGTAAGCATCTGGGATGAATGGGCTGACGAAAACGGTGACCTCGGTCCTATCTATGGAGCTCAATGGAGAAACTGGAACAACGAAGGCATCGACCAGATTGCCGACTTGATCGACTCCATCAAGAATAATCCTAACAGCCGACGCCACATTGTGACAGCGTGGAATCCAAGCGTCTTGCCTGACGAGAAATCGAAAGACTTTGCACAAAACGTCGCTGACGGCAAAGCAGCTCTTCCTCCTTGTCACGCTTTCTTCCAGTTTTATGTAGCCGACAACAAATTATCTTGTCAGTTATATCAAAGAAGCGCTGACGTATTTCTCGGAGTTCCTTTCAACATCGCATCATATTCATTGTTGACAATGATGATTGCACAGGTATGCGGTCTCGGTCTCGGCGATTTCGTACATACCTTCGGCGATGTTCACATCTACAACAACCATATTGAACAAGTGAAATTACAGCTCAGTCGCGAGCCTCGTCATCTTCCAACGATGAAGCTCAACCCTGAAGTAAAAAGCATATTCGACTTCAAATACGAAGATTTCAAATTAGAAGATTATAATCCATACGACGCCATCAAGGCAGAAGTATCAATTTAAGAAACAATAAAAAAATTACTTTATATGAAGCCAAAGATTTCTATCGTAGTAGCGATGGCTAAAAACAGAGCTATCGGAAAGAACGGCCAGTTGTTATGGCACATCTCTAATGACCTTAAGCACTTCAAGAAAGTGACATCAGGAAAATGTGTTATCATGGGTCATAACACATACGTATCATTACCAGGACAAAAAGCATTGCCTAACAGACGTAATGTCATCATCTCCGACAGACTCGACTCTGCACCAGAAGGATTTGAATTGGCAACATCAATTCCAAAGGCAATGGAACTCGTCCAAAACGAAGCCGAAATATTCATCATGGGCGGAGGTATGATTTACGAACAATTCTTGAGCAAAGCTGACACTTTGTATCTCACAAGAGTTGAAAAAGACTTCGAAGCAGACACCTACTTCCCTATCGTCAACTTTGAAGAGTGGGAATTGACAGAACTTGAAGTCATCGACGATGACCCACAAGTTGACTACTCATACAGATTCGAAACTTGGGAAAAGAAATAATTAAATAGACTTTAACAAAAGCCGATCTTGAATAATGGTCGGCTTTTTATTTTTGAATCTCTGATGTTTTGAGATTCTAAAAACAAAAAACGACCATCAATTGATGGTCGTTTTTCTGTATCATATCTATTGATTAGTGAACGATAGAAACACGTTTTGTTGTCTCATATTCATCTGTAACGACATTGATCATATAGATACCTGCTGGCAATTCGTTAACATCGATAACCATATTATCATTATTAACTGATTGTTCATATACCTTTTGACCCATTACGTTTGTGATAGAAACGCTTTCAATATTTTGTGCTTCGATAGTTATCTTTTCGCTAGCTGGGTTTGGATATATACCGATGTTTTCATCATTATCTTCTAAACCTGTTTCTGAATAGAAGAATTTAAGTACATACTCATCTTTATTTGCTTCTGTTGTTGCAGGAGCTGACATACAATCTATACCTTCATAATAAGCTTGTACTTTATAGAAATACCATGTATCTAATTGGTTTACGCTATTATCTGTATATTCTGTCTTATTTGAAGATAACACCTTAACTCTCATCCATTCACCATCAACACCAGTTTTTCTCATTACATAATAACCAGTAAGACCTGTTGATTCACTTGGTTTGTTCCAAGTAAGTTTTGGTTTGAACATCTGATTGAGTTCATATTTAAGGTTTGTAGCAGGTGCACAGCCTTCTGTCAATACAGCACAAGCTTCATTTGATTCCTTAGTATTACCGCCGTCGAACAAAGCTGTAACAGTGTAGCAGTGACCACCATGAGGAACATCTGTATCTGTGTATGTAGTTGTTGGAGCTAAAGCAATGAGGACACCATCACGGAACACGTTATATCCGTAATAGTCACCGCCTATACCATCCCAATTCAAAACTACTGTATTATCTTTAACTTTACATACCAAGTTATATGGATTGCCTTCTGGAACTACATAACCACAATCATTTATTGTATCCATGAAAACACCTTGAGGCATTTTGTCTGATGAGCCTGAATAGTTGAATACTGTGTTACCACCATTGTCTTTAAGATTCAATGTAAGTGTGTAAGTAGGTTGATTTGCATCAGCTGGATTCCAAACGAATTTAATATTACCATAAGGGATATCCAAGTCGTATGTTGTCAATGCTGAATTTTCAGTTGTTTTTCTCATTGCTACAACACCTGCATCATCATAAACTGTTACGTTTGCGCCTCTCATACCTTGGAATGCTGATGATTGGAGAATCAACTGCCATTTACATGTTGGACCGAAACCAACGCTTTCTGCTCTTGCTATTTTACCATGTGCGCCGTTTACGACCGCATATACTGAATATTCAAAATAGCTGTAGCATGGAACTGTATTGTCAACATAATTCACAGTCTCACCAGGTGTCATGTCTTTCATCTCATGGATAACCTTGCCATTTCTTTCAATAACTATCTTGTCGATATTCTTAATAGAAGTTGAACCGTTCAAAGTATAAATTGGGTTTTTCCAAGTAAGTGTTGCTGACAATTTGTAATTATCTGCAGGTGTAACAGTCAAGTTCTTTGGAGATTCCATTGTATTTTGGTAAATCTCTTTAGGCACGATATCGAAGATAGCACCTACTTCGTTTGGATAGTCTGTTGCTGTTGAAGCGAAGTAACCGTCGCCAGAACCAGACCAACCGTAGTTATAGTGGAACAAACCATTTTCATCCATACCATCACATACGAAAGCGTGTCCGCCACCATCGTTTGAAGTACCTGCGTAGAAAATAGGACGACCCATTTCGATAGCTTCTTTGATATATGATTCCCATATTTCAGCAGAAACGACTCTTGCTTTAAAGCTACTTTGTGCATAACCGAAATATTTGTTCAATGCGAAAGGAACGTCAGCTGAATAAGCACCGCTACCTGTACCGTCATCATCATACATCATATCAACAGCAACACCACAGTGGTAACCCAACAAAGCAACAGCTTCGATTTGTTCTTGTGGAGAGTTTGGGTTGATTTGATAAGGCATGTTTGCCCAATCGTATGTTGTTTCACCAAAGTTTGCTGATTGTTCTGGATAACCATATTCATCCATTTGTGGTTTGTAGGTATGAGAACCTGAACCTTGTGTTGGATGATCCCAGTACTTCATAATTTGAGACATTGCTGTTGCAACACAACCAACGACAGCCTTGCCATTTGATGCGAATGGTCTATTCAAATCTGGGCAGTAGTAGTTGTAAGGCCATTTTTGGTCCCAAGATGTTGGGCATAAAGGTCCGATTTTAACACCTCTTTCTGCTGGTTTCAATTTACCTGTTTTTGAAAGAGCATCCCATTCTGCTTTAACATATGCAGGAGCTTCGACAACTGCATTGATAGCATAAGAGATAGACTCTTGGTAGTCTTCCATCATAAAGCCTAATCCTGGAGCGATGTTGTTGGTTTCAAAGATACCATCCTCTGAATAGCCGAGGATTGGTCTTACGACATCTGTTGCAGAAACCATTACGAAACCATAGTCTGATACGTTAAATACGTAGAAACAAGGTTCGCCTGATTCTGACTTCATTGTATAAACCAAGTCTAGTTCATTGTTTTCTTTTTGTTCAAAATTGGCTTTAACGAATTTGTGTCCGAATTCTCTAGCTTGATCAACATTGAGATTATCGGCAAAAAGTGAATTAAAAGCCAACAAAATAGCAACTAATAAGAATGATTTTTTCATTTGTGATTTGTTTTAATATTCAATTTTGTTAGTCTGCAAATTTAATATTTTTTTTCAATAAGTCTTTAAATATTTTTTCACCTATTTGCTGATGCATATTCTGCGTGTAAAACCACCTTTTTGTGTAGAAACTTTAAGCATATACACACCATTTTCAAAAGAACTTACATCAAGGACATAGTTGTCAGCGGCAAGATTTACATCAACAACCTTTTGTCCGACAACTGTAAATATAGAAATATTTGTCAAGCCTTCAGCCGAGACATTCAATCTTTCTGAAGCCGGATTAGGATAAACGATAGCAGCTATAACATTCTCATCTATCGACACTTGCTCAACCATAACAAAATCAGACTCGTAATCTTCTGTCACAGCAGGCATTGACTCACAACCGTCATTATATGCAGTCACTTGATAATAATACAAACCGTTAATCTCATTAGCATCGAAATATTGACTTTCAGAAGATTCAACAACAGCTATCTCTTTATAGTCTTTATTATTGTTGCTTCTATATATTTTATAAGACTGAGGCATACCAACTTTCTTCCATGAAACCATTATACCTTCCTGGCCATCGACCACTACAAATTCGGCTGACAGTTTTTCAGGAGCCTTGCAATTTTCGCAGCTGTTATTTCCTGAATATACCACGCCCTCTTGCAAGTCGGAGGAAGCGCCCGAATGTTCAAAGACAATATCTCCATTAGAATTCTTTATACGTATTGACATTGAAGATATTTTAATTTTAGGAGCGGTCCATACGCATGACACCTCACCTTCTGGAACCTGTACTGATAAATTAATAGGTGTAGAGTTCTCAACTGTAATTTCTTCAAAGACAACGCCTCCACTTAACAGTTTTACAGAAGCACCATTCCATCCTTGATAGCTTGTCGTAGAAGCCGAAACGCTCCATGAACATGTAGGTCCATAATACAAAGTAGTTTCTGCCCAACGTCCTTTTACTCCATTGCTTACAGCATAAGCGTAATAATTATACATTCCATATTCTTCCACCTCATCTTCAAATGTAACTACAGAACCTGGTGTGACGTTTTCTTTTGTGAAGACTTCCTTATTGTCTCTCAAAACAACAATCTTATCTATTGATTCCAAAGCTTCATCCAAGTCTGACAACTCAGGGACATGAACATTAACGATACCATTATAAGAGTATGCCGTCTTAACTCTAGTTTCCAGGACTGGTGATTTTGGCATACATTTATGTGCATAATCTGGAACAACGTCGAATATAGCTCTTTGGTTCACATTATAGTCCGCTCCTGTAGGATTGAGAGCATCTATTGCAAAGTTGCCATTCAAAGCGCCAGACCATCCCCAGTTGAAATGGAAGTAACCATCTTCGGTATAACCATCACACAAGAAAGCATGTCCTCCGCTGATCTGACTTGTGCCTGCGTAAAAAATAGGGAATCCTTGATCCAAGTTATCTCTCAACAGTTTTTCCCATTCACCCAATTCATGCTGTTCACGGTATAAGTGACGCATGTTCGCTGTGTAGTAGAAATACTTCTTCATCGCATTAGGGACCATCTCTGAATATCCAGAGCTGGCTGTAGAACCATACTTCATGTCTATACTTACTCCACAATGATACATAAGCTCAGCAATAGCCTCAATCTCTTTCTTAGGCGAAGAACTGTAAATCTGCACCGGCATATTGTCCCAATCGTATGTAGCTTCTGAAAAATCTACAGTCTGAATAGGATAACCTTCTGGTATATAAGAATGTGATCCTTTTCCTTTTTCTGGATAATTCCAATATTTCATGATCATCGCCATGACATCAGCAGCGCAGCCTACATAAGCATGTCCGCCTGGACCTCCTTTTTCTGTAGGACAGAAATAATTATAAGGATAAACCTGATTCCATAACAAATCGACCAAAGGTTCTACTGACCTACCGACATTTCTTTCTGACACAACGCCTCTAGTCTTGACCGAATTCCATTCATCAACTATTGCACTTTCTGCTGGAAGATCGTTTACAATAGCATAAGAAATAGCATTTTTATAATGTTCCAAATAATAAGCCATCGCAGGCAAAATATTATTCACATCAATGCATCCTTCATCAGAATATGCCAAAATTGGCTTTGCCCTATCATCTGCAGAAACGATATAGTAACCTTTGTCTTCAACATTAAAAATATACAGACAAGCATTACCATTGTCGTCACTTAATGTCATAACATGCTTTGATGTTTGAAAACCTCTTAAAGACTGCATGTTATTTCTAACGAATTTCTCTCCGATGTTTTTTGCTGTATTAACATCAACTGGATTTGCCAACAATTGTCCTATAGACAACAAGACAACTAATGATACAAGTACAATTTTCTTCATTTGGAATATTTTAATTATTATTTTTTAACTTATTTATATTGCCACCTATTATGAATTAGATCAAGTCTTCTGTTTCTTTTTCTTTGCTGCCGGAAACAACACATTATTTAATATTAGTCTATAGCCAGGCGAGTTAGGATGCATATCCAATTCTGTAGGCGGGTCCCCGACAAGATGCTGATAGTCCTCTGGGTCGTGACCTCCGTAGAATGTAAAGAAACCATTGCCGAAGTTACCATGAATATATCTATCCTCATTCAACGCAGCGTTGTCGCCAAGTACAACAATGCTAGGTTTCACAAAACGCTTGTCGAAAGCCGTTGTCTGTCCCATGAATCCTTTTATCAATCTTTCATGCGACTGTGTAAGCATTGTCGGAACCGGATCCCATTTCGCAGAGAAGTCGAACAGCAGGAAATAATCGTTATTTTCCTTCACCGATTTAGAGCGATTCAAAGTAACATCTATATCAGAAATCTCATATTCCTGAGGATTTGTCGATATTGAAAAATCTGTAAAGGCGAAGCAGTTATCGTAATTAAGTTTTTGAGGAGCGTTTGGTGTCATGCCATCGCCGTCGAACATCACATCGCAGATATCAATACCATCTGCTGCCAAAGCCACATCGAAACTATCAGGAGCAGAACACATTGAGAAGAGATAACCGCCCCCAGCGACAAAGTCGCGTATTTTCTTTACCACAGCCAGTTTCAGCTGCGACACCTTATTATATCCGTGACGTTGAGCCGTCTCCTCCTGTTTCTTCACATCCTCCTGATACCAAGGATAATTGCGATAGCGAGCCCAGAACTTACCGAACTGACCTGTAAAGTCTTCATGATGCATATGCAGCCAGTCGTAGGTCGGCAACACGCCTTCCATCACCTCGTCGTCGTAAATAATATCGTAAGGAATCTCGGCATAAGTAAGAGCCATTGTCACCGCATCATCCCAAGGCAATATTGTCTTGGGAGCATACACCGCAAGGCGCGGCACTTTCTGCAGTTTCATCTCATCCATATTGACATCTGGAACTGCAATCTCTGCGAGGATGCCCTCTGCCTGAACATCAGCGATAACCTGAAAAGACACATTACGCAGTTTGCATTCGCGTTCAAACATATCGTGATACGGAATCAGATAACTGCCGCCTTTGTAGTTAAGCAGCCAGCTTATCTCCACCTCACGTTCCAGCACCCAATACGCCACACCATAGGCCTTCAGGTGATTCGTCTGCGTATCGTCCATCGGAATAAGGATATATGCGGCATTGAGATTTGCTACTGAAAATAATGACAGCAATATAATTAATATGTATCTCTTCATCAATGAAAATTTCATTTTGCAAAGATAAAAATTTTTACACATGAAGTACTTTCACAGTTAATGCCACATAGTAAAAAAAATAATCTCATTTAATGTATTTTGAATATTATTTTATTATTTTTGCGTTCAGGAAAAATCTATTTAAACATATCATAATATCATGGAAAATACAGAAAATTTAAAGAAGACCGTTTTTAACGAAATGCACCGTGAAATGGGCGCTAAGATGGTTCCTTTCGCAGGTTTTGACATGCCAGTTCAATTTGAAGGCGTTAACATCGAACACGAAACAGTTCGTAAAGGTGTTGGTGTTTTCGACGTATCACACATGGGCGAATTCCGCGCTAAAGGTCCTAAAGCATTCGCTTTCGTACAACGTTGCACAACAAACGACGTTGCTGCTTTGACAGACGGTAAAGTTCAATATACATGCTTGCCAAACGGCAAAGGCGGTATCGTTGACGATATGTTAGTCTACCGCGTTGCTGAAGACGAATACTTC
>JAZKYG010000081.1:0-12680 GCA_045612025.1 Bacteroidales bacterium | reverse complement strand
TTATTCTCTTTACTTGTAAGAACAACATTTTCTATTGATTTAACTTTTGTAGGCGAACCGCTCATGCCCAATCTTGAGAAGTCAGGATTGATGTCGTCGGCATTCCATTCTTCGATTTTAACCATTGGCCTTTGGCTGTTGGCTATTGGCTGTAGGCCTTCAGATTCTGTGCTGGCGTTTTTATACATGATGACGCGTTTCGCATGGCGAGGACGGCAGTCTTTAGCATTGCCGTGTACTGTTACCAAGACAGGGAATGATGTCTTCACTGTCTCAACGCCTCTGTCGAGACGTCTCTTGATAACGATTTCGTTTTCTGTCATAGAGACGAGTTCTTCAGCGTATGTTATCTGGGCTAACTCTAATTTCTCTGCTACCTGAGGACCGACTTGTGCTGTGTCGCCGTCGATAGCTTGACGTCCTGTGAAAACGAGGTCGACATGACCTAATTTCTTTACAGCTGCTGACAAGGCGTATGATGTTGCCAAGGTGTCAGAGCCGGCGAATCTCTTGTCGCTGATGACGATGCCGTTGTCGGCGCCGCGGAACATAGATTCGCGTACGATTTCTGCTGCGCGTGGAGGACCCATAGTGATGATGGTGACCTTCACTGGCATGATGTCTTTAATAGCGTCTTTGCAAGCGAGAGCCATCTCGAGAGCCTTCAAATCGTCAGGGTTGAAGATTGCAGGCAAAGCAGCACGGTTGATGGTGCCGTCTTCTTTCATGGCGTCCTTGCCGACGTTGTGTGTGTCTGGAACTTGTTTTGCCAACACTACTATTTGGAAATGTTTGTTATTCATTTTTCTCTTTTGTCTTCAATTAATGCGAATGATAAGCTGCCTTTAGCGCAAAGCTTTCCGTTGACTGTAGCTTTGGCTTCGCAAAAATACATATTAGCTCTCTTGCTTGCCAATGTGGCTTCAACTTCTATAGTGTCGCCTGGAACTACTTGTTGTTTGAAACGAACATTGTCGAGGCCTGTATATAATGTTATCTTGTCTTTCAAGTCGTCGAGTATGAGAAGAGCGCATGACTGACCCATGATTTCGCATAAGATCACACCTGGAACTGTAGGTTGTCCTGGGAAGTGTCCTTTCAAGAAAAACTCTTCACCTGTGACATGGTATTTAGAATGAGCCACGCCATTTTCGTCGATGTTGATTTCATCTACGAGCAACATAGGCTCGCGATGAGGTAAGTATTTCTTTAATTCTTCTTTTGTCATATCCTTTTTATTTGGGCTAAGAGCTGTGAGCAATGAGCGATTCTATTATTAACGTAGTGCTCACTTCTCATAGCTCATGGCTATTGTCAATTATTAATTTTTCTTAAAGCGATACAAGCGTTATGTCCGCCGAAGCCGAGTGACTGTGATATCGCGATTGTTAAATCTGCTTTTTGTGCTACGTTAGGAGTATAGTTGAGGTCGCAGTGAGGATCTGGCTCGTTGAGACCTATTGTTGGAGGCACGATGCCGTGATAAAGAGCCAATGCTGCTGCTATCACTTCAACGCCGCCTGCTGCTCCGAGGAGATGGCCTGTCATAGATTTCGTTGAGTTGATATAAGCCTTGCGAGCGTTTTCTTCGCCTAAAGCTAATTTGATAGCTGCTGTCTCTGAACTGTCGTTGAGCGGTGTACCTGTTCCGTGAGTGTTGATGTGAAGCACGTCGTTTTCGTTGTATTTAGCCTCTTCGAGAGCCATCTTGATAGCGCGAGCTGCCTGCTTTCCTTCTGGGTGAGGTGCTGTGACGTGGTGAGCGTCGCAGGTGTTGCCGTAGCCGCATACTTCAGCGTATATCTTAGCGCCGCGAGCCTTGGCGTGTTCGTATTCTTCAAGGAGAATGATGCCAGCGCCTTCGCCGAGTACGAAACCAGCACGGCGGTTGTCGAATGGCAATGAAGCTTGTTTTGGATCTTCAGCGCGTGTGAGAGCCTTGCAGTTCGCGAAGCCTGCTATGCTGATAGGGTTGACAGCTGCCTCGCTGCCACCTGTGATGATGGCGTCGGCATAACCATGTTTGATGGCGCGATAAGCTTCACCTATTGAGTGTGTTCCTGTGGCGCAAGCTGTTACGATAGGTACACAGACGCCGCAAGCGTTATGGCGGATAGCGATGTTACCCGCTGCTATGTTTGATATCATACTTGGAATAAGGAGAGGAGAAACCCATTTAGCTCCTTGGTCTTTCCATTTTACTATTTCTTTGATGATAGTGTCGAAACCACCTTCACCTGAACCTACGTAAACACCGAGGCGTTCTGGGTCGAAGCAGCCTTCGTTGCCTTTCATGGCTTCTATAGATGCAGCCATAGCGTAGATTGAGAATAAGTCGTTGCGACGAGCGAAAGAAGCGTCAACACCTAATGCTATAGGATCGAAGTCCTTTACCTCAGCGCCTATCTTGACTGGAAGATCTGAGGTGTCAATCTTTTTGATATAATCGATGCCGCAAGCTCCGTTGATGAGGTTGTTCCACAAAGTCTCGACATCATTGCCAAGTGGGGTGATGGCACCCATGCCTGTTATAACTACTCTTTTTTCCATAATTTACCATTCTAAAATACATGCTCCGGAAACGAAACCTGCTCCAAAAGCACTCAATACTATTAAATCGCCTCTTTTTAACTTACCTTCTTTATTGACTTCATCGAGGAGGATTGGAACGCTGGCAGAAGAAGTGTTGCCATATTTGTGGATGTTCAATGGGAACTTCTCGTCAGGTTGTTTAACGTATTCCTTGATGTTGTTGATGATTCTCAAGTTGGGTTGATGAATGAGGAAGTGATCTACATCCTCAGGTTTATGACCTGATGCTTTCATCACAGCGTTGATGTCTCTGATGGCTGCGCGTGTGGCAAACATAAACACGTCTTGTCCGTGCATAACCAAAGGCTGGTTGCTGTCTGGCTTGCTGTTGAAAGGAGAATATTGAAGCTCGTGTTTCTGATAGAGTCTGTCCCAGCTGCAAGAAGCTGACATCTTTGTAGCTTTGATGTTGTCGCCTTCTGTCAATACTGCAGCTGCTGCGCCGTCGCCGAAGAGAACGCTGGCTGTGCGGTCGTGCCAGTTGACCATACGTGAAGGTTCTTCTGCACAAACGATAAGGATGTTCTTATATTTTCCGCTTCTGTAGAACGACTCTGCAATCTCCAAGGCATAAATGAAACCGACGCAGGCTCCGTTAAGGTCGAAGCAAGGGCAGTTGGCACCGATAGCTCCTTGTATTATACAGCTCATGGCAGGAGATACGAATTCGTTAACAACATTAGCGCATATAATATAGTCTAAGTCTTTCGCATCCATGTTAGCATCGGAGAGAGCTTTCTTGGCAGCGTCGATAGCGAGGTCTTCTAGATTTTCAGAAGAGATGATGCGTCTTTCTTTTATTCCGGTTCTCGAGGTGATCCATTCATCGCTAGTGTCGAGAATCTGTGAGAGCATCTCGTTGTTCACGACTAATGATGGATGAGAACGTCCGGTTCCGATAATTTTCATAGTTATAAAATCAAAAATTTCGAAGGCAAAAATAATGTGACAAAAGAAGCCCGTGTTGAAAATGTGGCAGTTCACAAGTGAAATGAATATTTTTAGATAGAAAAGTGGCAAAATGATATTATTTGGGGTGAAATTTTTGTAAATTTGCAAACTGTTAACTGAAAATTTACCAATTTTGATGAAAAAACGTCGTAAATATACTTTTTCTCCATGCTTGTTGGAACCAGGAAACATAGTGATAAGCCTTATTATTTCGGTTTTATATGCCTTGGTATTCCTCGTTATTTACTCTCCATATTCTGATACAGCATGGTTCGGACTTGCAAAGTCGGAAAGTTTCCTGCTGACAACAACCTTCGTTGTAGCATCGATATTGTTTCTCGTCATAAGCAGAATACTGATGTTTTTCTTGTCTAAGAATAAAGTTAAGATGACATACCTGAAATATTCCTTATGGATGCTAGGTGAGATTATATTAATAGGTGTATTCCATGCAATATTATCTATGGTATATGTTAAGATGACAGATTTCTCTGTTTCTTACATCTTGACAAAAAGCATTTTGATAACATTATTGGCTCTGGGTGTTCCATACGCTGTTTCTGCCATGTGGATTACAATAAAAGATATGAGTAATACATTGCTTGTTACAGATACCAGTAATATCGCAACAGACGGGGAGGCTATACCTCAAAACATAGATATCATAAATATAGCAGATAATAAAGGAGTGCTTAAGTTGTCGGTGAAACTTGATAACCTTTATTATATAAAAGCAGAAGATAATTATACTATAGTCAATTATACGAAAAATGGCTTGCTGAGCAGATATATGATACGCTGTAAGATTCAGACTATCGAAAATAACTTCAGCAATACGCCTTTGATGAGATGTCATAGAACGTATATCGTAAATACACAAAAAATTAAGGTGTTACGCCATGAAAGCGATGGCTTTTATATGGACTTCGATATGGATGGCATTGATCCGATACCAGTTTCAAAGACATATAGCGAAGCCGTTGTAAAACGCTTCTCTGGAGAGACTTTAAAAAATAAGATCGAAAAATAAACACATTGTTATATATGTGTTTATTTTTTTTTAAATTTGTGACTTGGTTTTAGGTGAAAAACCTAGAAATATTTGTAAAATCCATTATTAACTAATAATTATAATTATGAAAAAACTTTTCCTTACAATGTTGTTATTATCTTTAATAGCACCATTTACTGTACATTCTCAGGACGATAAGGCGGTCCATGAGGTCTATGCTAAAACTAATAATGAAACCGTTGACGTAGTGTGGAGTAAATATGACATTGTTCACGAGTCAATGGAAGTTGATTTTGAAACAGGCGATTTCAGTCAAGCTGATTTTGTTATTGATCCTACATATCCATGGGAAATAACAGAAAGCGCATATGAAGGAAAATATGCTATCAAATCTACATGCGAAGGTGTGAACAATGGCGTTTCAGCTATTGAAATCACAGTCGATGTGCCATTCGATGCTACTATGAGCTTCTGGCATAAAGTGGATTGCGAATATTATTTCGATAATGCTTACTTCTATATCGATGGCGTTGAAAGAGATCTTATTACAGGTAAAGTAGACTGGACTTATAGAGAATATAAAGTCTCTAAAGGTACTCACACTTACAGATGGACATACAAGAAAGACAGCGATGATTTTGAATCAACAGCTGACGTTTATTTCATCGATAACATCGTTCTTTACAAAAAATTACCTCCATTTGCAGGCGGCTGGATTCACTATGATGACGGTCACTTCGTACAAGACGTCGGCTCACAATCATTCAATGTTGACTGGGGTGTCAGCTTCCCTAATACAGAAGATTATGCAGGTTACAATTTGACAAAAGTCGCTGTTTATAATAACGATATTCCTGCTACAGTAAACGCTAAAATCTACTTCGGCGGTGTAGATGCTCCTGGAATATTGGTCCACAGCCAAGAGTTCAAATTAAAAGGCACTTCGTCAATAGTTGAATTGGAACTCAATGCTCCTATACCACTTGATGGAACAGAACCTTTATGGATTACATTCCATAACGAATGTAGCGAAAACGCTTACGTATATCCAGCAACAGGATGTAACTACACTGGCGATCCTAACAGTGACTGGGTTTCATGGGACAAAGGCGCTAACTGGGAACACCTCGCATCAAGCGGCGTTATCACTCTCACATGGATGGTTCGCGGTTACCTCGAAAACAGCAGAGGCGAAACAGTTGTGATGAGCAAAGAGAGAAAAGTTCAAGAATATGAAGTCTATAGAAGAAATAACTTGACAGGCGAAGAAGTATTGCTCGCTGGAAACGTTACAGATACAACATATACAGACGCTACCTGGTCAGCAGCATCTTTTGGTTCATACCAATATGGCGTTGCTGCAACTGGCGATGCTGAAACAGTATGGTCAAATGTTCTTGCTAAAGATATGTATACAACACTCAATGTTAACGTTACAGCAAACAGCAATGATGTCCCTGTTGGCGCTAGAGTTAAATTCACTAACATCACAGAAGCAGGACAAGGTTTTGATTATAAGGTTACATTAGATGAAACTGCAACTTTCAAATTCGATAGATTCCGTAAAGGTAACTATATCGTCACAGCTACTTTAGAAGGTTTTGAACAATATAAAGAAGAGGTGGAAATCGTTGGCACTGAAGACTTGAATATCGTATTAAATGAAATCAAAGCTTCTGTAACAGACCTTTATGTGTCACCAACAGGATGGGCATCATGGGGAAATGAAGACTTCGACAATGGCGGCGGTACATTCTATTTCGACTTTGAAGGTGGTAGATTCGATGGCTGGACAACATTGGACGCTGATGGCGATGGTTTGACATGGCGTATCACTACAGATATCATGGGCCCAGGAAATGGTTATAACAAGAGTAAATATTGTGTTATCTCTCAATCATGGTGTGTTGACTCTGTTTATGAAGCAGCTGCTCTTAAACCAGATAACTATATGATTACAACAGAGAAATATCTCATCACAGAAGATTCTGAACTTTCATATTACGTATGTGCTCAAGATGTGACAGCTCCTGCTGAACATTACGCAGTTATGGTTTCAACAACAGACACAGATGTAAATAGCTTCGTTACAGTATTGGAAGAAACATTGGCACGTGGTGCTAGCGCAACAAGAGATAGCAGAGCTCAAGGTTCTTGGTATAAGAGAACTATCAATCTTAAGGACTTCGCTGGTCAAGAAATTTATGTTGCATTCCGTCACTTCAACACTGTAGGTCAGTTCTATATTGATGTCGATAACATCGCTTTGGTTAATAATGCTAAATCATCTGCAACATCAAGAACACTCAATGGATATACAATCAAGTTGGATGATGAAGTCGTTGCAAATAACGTCATAACAAATTACTATCAATTCGAAGACTTGACACCTGGTACAACATATAAAACAGCTGTTATAGCGAACTACACAACAGGTGAGAGCGTTGCTGCCGAATACACATGGACTTATGTGTCAGCAAGTGAATATGCTGGAGCTACAAACGTAGATGGTAGAAACGTAGCAGGCAAGGCTTACATCGAATGGACTCTCGAAGGCGATGAAGAAGGCGAACCTGCTGAAAATTCATTCTCATTCAACTTCAGCGACGGCACATTGGACGGCTGGAGATCATTAGACGCTGACGGTGACAGCTATGGCTGGAATAACACAGCTGATGTGATAGGTCCAGGCTATGGCTATAAGGACAACTATTGCACGATGTCATATTCTTCCTATAGCTATGCCACAGAAAATGGTAATCAATATAATTTGCCATTGACACCTGATAACTACCTCGTTACAGAAAAGAAATATGCAATCACAGAAAGCTCACAATTGTCATTCATGGTATGTGCTTTGGATCCACAATACTGTGCTGAACATTATGGAGTAGCTATTACAATGGCTGATGATGCTTCTGCAGAAGACTTCTTTACAATCTTTGAAGAAACAATCATAAATGAAAAAATCGATGAATGGGACGGAATGACTCCTCAAACAGAATGGGTCTTGAGAACTATCGACCTTAGCAAATATGCTGGCGAAGAAGTATATATCGCTATCCGTCACTTTAACTGTTTTGACCAATTTGCAATCAATGTTGATGATGTCGCTTTGACAACAGCTGAAAAATCTTCAAGAAATGAAAATGAAGTGTTAGGCGTAATGGTATTCTGTGGCGATGAACTTCTTACTCCAGAACCAATCTCAAAGAGAAGCTTCTATACAGACTTCCCAGGTTATGAAGAATATACATACTGCGTAAGAGTTGTTTATGCTGACTACGGAATGTCAGAAGAACAATGTGTTTTGATTGACGCTCCAATGCAATGTGTTGCTCCAAGAAACCTCTATAGCGAACTTACAGTAAATGAAAACGGCGAATATGGCGTTTCTTTGACATGGCCATTCGATATCTCTGACTGGTTGAGCTACGATAACGATATCCCTAGTTCAGGATTTAACAACAACGGAAACTCATTCTATTGGGGTATATTGTTGCCAAACGACATCCTTGCAGATTATGCTGGTACAAGTATCACTAAAGTTAAACTCTACGATTATGAAGCAGGTAGTACAACACTCTTGATCTATTATGGTTCAAGTACAGCACCAATGATTCAAAAACATATTCAAAACGTTACTTTAGAGGGAACAAAACAATGGATTGAAGTTGAATTAGACAATGTGGTACCAGTAACAGGCGAAGATCATATCTGGGTCATGGGTTATCAATCTGGCACTGCAATCTTATGTCAAGATACAGGAAATAAATATAACGGAAGATGGGTCTCATTGAACGGTACAGAATGGTTAGACCTCAGAACTTTGAACAGCGCATATAACTATGTATGGGCTTTGAAGGCTTACGTTACAAGTGCTGTTGAAACAGATAGAGGCGTTGAGACACAAGAATTCGAGTTGGCAATCAATGAAAATGTAAATGACAACGTAACAATTGTTCCTATCGATGAAAAAGTTGTTGCTACATCAACAAGAGATTCAGAATTCCAACATTATAATGTATATCGTGGAAACGATCTCAACGAAATGGCATTGCTCGCTTCTCCAACAGAAGGCAAATACTTCGATGTTATTTCTCAAGGCGTTTACTACTATCAAGTAAGATCAGTTTACAAAGATGGTGATGAGACATGTGAATCAGAACCAGCTAACTCATTCCAAAATCCAGATCAATATTATATCAAGGTAGAACTTCTTAATATTGGTGAAACAAATGTCAATGGCATGATGGTTTATCCAAACCCTGCAAAAGACAACTTGACAATCAAGGCTGAAGGAATGACACGCATCACAATCAGCAATACTTTAGGTCAAGTGGTATACGACAATGACGTCAACACTGACAATGAAGTAATCAATATGAGCCAATATGATGCAGGTATCTATATGGTACGCATCACAACAGAAAATGGCAGCGTTGTTAGAAAAGTTTCAAAACTTTAATATAACTTCACACTAGAACATTTGCCGCCCGTGAAATATCGGGCGGCTTTTTTGTTAAAAAATGGAATAATAATTGCGGAAAAACATTCGTTAAAGCATTATTAAAAAATATAAAACAACGCCTTATGAAGAAAGCATTATTTATATTCACATTGTTATTCTTCAACATTCAATTGTTTTCTCAGAATAACGTCAGCGGCATATTGGTTGACAGTTTGAATAATGAAAGACTGCCTTATGTCAATGTCGGATTGATGCGTTCCATCGACTCTGTCTTTGTCGCAGGAACATCATCTAATGATGACGGTATTTTTAAACTAGAACATATTCCCGATGGGAGATATGTTTTTTTTGTTTCTTCAATAGGCTATGAGTCAATCAAGAAGTCTTTAGATATTGACAATGACATTGACTTAGGCGTGATTAAGATGAAGTCGGGAAGTACCCGTCTTGATGAAGTCGTCATTGTCGAGAAACGACCTTTGTTCAGTAATGAAGGCGAGAAGACTTTATATAATGTAAGCGAGGATCCGAGTGTACAGACAGGTACTGTTTCCGATGCTTTGCAGAATGCGCCAGGTGTTGAAGTCGATGTTGAAGGCAATGTGTCGTTGCGCGGCGTGTCATCGGTAGATATTTGGATTAACGGTCAGCCTTCGAATCTCAATGCAGAGAACCTGAAGACATATCTGCAGCAGATGCCAGCAAACGCGCTCGAGAGAATTGAGGTGATAACGAATCCTTCAGCGCGTTATGCATCAAACAGCGACGGTGGCATCATCAATATCGTCACCAATGCAAAAATAAAGAAAAATCAATTCCTCAGCTTCGGCGTGAGAGCGTCGTCATCGCCAAATGCTTCGCCATGGGTTTCTTACGTCTGGGCTAACGATAAGATGTCGCTTAACCTTTTTGCTAACGGAACTTATTCCCAATGGAAAAATATCCAAAATGGATATAGCACATCCTTCGATCATAAGTTGGATACGACAAATCACACTACCTATGAAGGTGAGTCGTTTTCAAATAACTTCGGCGGCGGTTTTAATATCAACTTCGATTATAATATCGACACTATGAATACCATCGGCGTATGGGTCGGTGGCTGGCCTAATGCATCGAGATCAAATAGCTTCAATGAGACATATCGCCATGAGTTCTTGCAAGAAGCCGGTATGTATCATTATACTACAGAAGGTAAAGATGAAGGACTTAACCAATTCTATCACGCCGGCTTGCAATACATGCATAAGTTCAACAATGAGGGTCATAACATAAGTCTTAGAATGACAGGCAATATGGCGAACGGTTACAGTAATTCTTATAACAAACAGATATTCGAGACACAGACTTGGATGGATGTTGATTATAGAAAAATAGCAGATTTTAATGATATGGGTTATGGCGTCAACATCGATTACTCTTTGCCATATTCCGAAAACGGCGAGATAGGATTGGGCGCGTCATATAAATATAGTCCCGATAATTATTACATCGACTACGATACTCTCAATGGTGATGTCTATGTGAAAGATATCATGCGTAGCTTTGACAGGGAAGTCGGTTCTAACGAATACGATGTATATTTCACTCTTCAACAGAAATGGGGCAACTTCGTTTTGAAACCTGGTATCAGAATGGAATATGAAAAACTATGGTGTAATATCAGTGGATATACGACAACTAATGTTGAGAAAGGCTACCTCAATTGGAGACCATCTTTGCATATTTCGTATAGAACAAAATCGATGCACAATTTCAACTTGAGTTATTCACGTCGCATAGCACCTCCTGGCGCAAGAAATCTCACAAGCTATAAGTTTTATTCAACGGAATCATTCACAACAGGTAATCCAGATTTGCTTCCAACATATACCAATTCCATAGAAGGTGGCTGGACAAAATACTGGAACAGATTCGGCTCGGTAGGCTTGACAGCATATTATAGAGATTCAAAGAATACAGTTGATAATATCAGCGATGTTATATTAGACGACTTCTTCGGAAGATATGTTCAGTATTCTTATCCAGTTAATGTAGGAAAGTCATCGACAAAAGGTCTTGAAGCTAATGTCACATATCGTCCTACAGGTATGTTTAACATGAGATTATATGCTAATGTCTATGACTATTATTTCG
The DNA here is from genome assembly GCA_045612025.1 of Bacteroidales bacterium. Lineage (GTDB taxonomy): Bacteria > Bacteroidota > Bacteroidia > Bacteroidales > F082 > Limimorpha. The sequence continues at coordinate 1,518 of JAZKYG010000081.1, read as the reverse complement.
AGACAAAATTCAATGATGAATTGGTTGAGGATAATTCGCTTGTCTATAGTGTTCGTCTGAATCTTTGGACTAAGTTGTGGAACAAATTAGAGGTTCATGCATCGGGAAACTATCGCTCTCCTCAGAAGTCGCTTTTTGCTGAGCGTCAGGCAAACTACTCTATCAACTGCGGATTGCGTGCTGACTTCTTCGACAGAAAGATGTCTGTCCATATCAATGTCAACGACATCTTCAACTGGAACAGATGGGATAACAATACCACGAATCCGTATTATATCTCATACAGTTCATTTAAGTTCAACAGCCGTTCTATCAGTGCAGGACTTGTCTTCCGTTTCGGCAAGATGGAGTTAGAGAGAAAAGCGCAAGTGGGAGGCGGTGAGATTCAGAACCCAGGAATGGCGATGTAAAAAAATTCATAAATTCAAAATCTCAGAATCTCAGAAATTCAAAAATTTAGAACTTTGAGTTTTTGATTTTTTTGAGATTTTGAACTTTTGAGATTTAAAAAAGGTTATTTTTGCAGATAAGATTTTAATGTTTATTTTAAAAAAACATAAAACTTGATAAATATTTGAGATTAAGTTCAATTTATATGAAAACGGAATCAAAAACTAATGAAATAATATTGCAGATAAATAAAAAACAGATGATGTTGGGAGAACAGATGTCAATAGTGTCGCATTATGTTCACAATCATGAAGGAGGTTACTCGAAAAATTATGAGGAACAAGCTAAAGGTTTGATAAGGGATATATATGGTTATGACATTGACAAAGAAATTAAATCTTGTGTTTCTGAAGCAAATGTTTTTTATACATTATTTAATGAATATTTGTCTGTACCTTTTCTGCCTGTGGAGAATCCAAAATTTACTTTTATAGATTTGTTTGCTGGTATTGGTGGCTTTAGAATGGCAATGCAAAACTTAGGTGGCAAATGTGTATTTTCTTCAGAATGGGATACTCAAGCTCAAAAAACGTACTTGTTGAATTATGGGGAAGTCCCATTTGGAGATATAACAAAAGAGAGTGTTAAATCGTATATTCCTGACAATTTTGATGTTTTGTGCGCAGGTTTTCCTTGTCAAGCATTTTCTTTAGCAGGAAAGAGATTAGGATTTGAAGAAACTAGAGGTACGTTATTTTTTGATGTTGCTGAGATATTAAGAAGAAAACAACCAAAGGCATTTTTTCTAGAAAATGTTAAAGGTTTGTTGATTCATGATAAAGGGAGAACTATACAGACCATATTAAAGGTGTTAAGAGAGGACTTAGGTTATTATGTTCCAGATCCACAGATTGTAAATGCGATGAATTTTGGAGTTCCTCAACATAGGGAAAGAGTTTATATAGTAGGATTTAGAAAAGACCAAAATGTGAGTGAATTCACATATCCAGCGCCAACGGATACGACAAAGACTTTTGCAGATGTAAAAGAAGAAAAGGTTGTTTCTGCAAAATATTATTTGTCAACACAATATATAAAAACATTAGTGGCTCATAAAGAACGTCATGC
>JAZKYG010000080.1:0-2050 GCA_045612025.1 Bacteroidales bacterium | reverse complement strand
GGCTACTTTGTTGACAGTTCCGTCACCGCCGCAAGCATAAAATCGTACCTTTTCTTCTGGATGGTTTTCTAAATATGTCTTGATGAAATTGATGGAGCCGTTGGGTGAGTCGGGAGTGTATATTTCATAATCAATGACTTCTGCACATTGAGCGATGCCTTCTTTAACCATGTCGAGACATGATTCCTTTCCAGCGGTAGTATTGACAATGAAAATATGCTTCATCAAAAAAAGTTTTTGCAAAAGTAAAAAATAAATTGTCCTAAAAAACAAAATCTAAATATTATTGCTATAGTATTATTTGTACTTTTGTGCCATTAAAATCAACTGTTGACTGCAGTCTGTTGACCGTTGACATATAAGATATTATGAAAAGAAACGAATTAGTATTAAATACCACTATTTTATCAGGTCAGTGCGACACTCTTATGCGCTTCAAGACTGAAGCAGCTTTCATGACATTTCAAGATGTAGCTGGAACTCACGCTGTGTTTATAGGCGTTGACGATCGCTCGATTTTGGAAAAAGACAATGCTCTTTGGGTTATCTCAAAAACCAAGATGAAAATCAACAAACTCCCTATCTGGGATGATGAGGTTACTATAAGAACATGGCCTATGGGCGCAGAAGGCGTGCGCTGCAATCGCTGCTACCAGATTAAAAAAGGAGATGAAGTCTTGATCAACGCTATCTCAGAATGGGTCATCATTGACGCTACAACTCGTACTTTAAGAAAAGTCGAGACGACATCTTATCCTAACGACATCGACTGGATTCAAGAAAAGTCGATAGAGGAGAAGTTCAGAAGATTCAAAGACGACTTCACAGAAGAAGACCTTATTTATAAAAGACTCGTCCGCTCTGGCGACATCGATGTGACGCATCATACAAACAATGTCACTTATATCACAATGCTGCTCGATACTTTCTCAGTGAAAGAACTGGAGTCAAAACAATGGGAAGATGTCGAGGTTTCATATCTCAACGAAAGCTTCGAAGGCGAGACATTGTCAATCTACAGAAAAGAACGCGAAGACGGATATTCATTCTCCATAAAGAAAGAAGACGGCAAAGTCGTCTTGATGGCATTCTTTAAATAAACTTTAGAACTTTAAAATTCTAGAATTCTAGAGTTTTCTTCTCTGTCTCACTGCCTCAAACACTACAATCGCTGTTGTTACGGAAACGTTCAATGAGTCGGCGATGCCGTTCATAGGTATGATGAGGTTTTGGTCTGCCGCCTCCACCCAGATGTCGCTGATGCCTGTTGCCTCAGTTCCCATCACGATGGCGGAACCTTGTCTGAAGTCGGCTTCCAGATAATCGATGGAAGCTTTTAGATATGTGCAGTAAATCTTGATGTCGTTTTCTCTCAACCACTTGATACATTCTTCTGATGAGCAGGCAAATAATGGAACGTTGAAGATGGTTCCGATGCTTGCACGTATCGCATTAGGATTGAACAAGTCGGTTCTTGGGTCGGCGATGATGACGGCGTCAACACCAGCAGCGTCTGCAGTACGCATGATAGCTCCTAAGTTGCCTGGTTTCTCTACAGTCTCCAAGACGATTATCAAAGGGTTTTTCTTAGGCTTGAAACTTTTCAGGTCGGCGTATTTTGGAATCGCCACAGCCAAAAGTCCGTCGCTGCCTTCACGATAAGCAATCTTTTCAAAGACTTCAAGTGTCACTTCTTCAACATAATTCGCTGCTATATTGACGGATTCTTTCAAAATGTCGTTACATATAAATAATGTGTCAACAACGAAACCGCAAGCTACGGCGCGCTCGATCTCACGTCTGCCTTCGATGATGATTCTGTTCTGCTCACGACGCTCGGATGACTTTTGTAACTTAACGACATTCTTTATCTTTGGATTAGATTTGCTTGTTATCATGATTTCTGAATTTTAACTGTGATAAAATAAGTCCGCCAATGACTAATAATATTCCTAATATCTTTTGTGTGTTGAGACTTTCTCTTATGATGATGCAACTGAAAATCGCAGTGAATACTGGAATTAAGTTGCTGTAAATGTTTGCTTTCGCT
>JAZKYG010000079.1:0-4222 GCA_045612025.1 Bacteroidales bacterium | reverse complement strand
AATCTCACGAGCTTCCTCGATGTTTGCTAAAAGGTTTTTATATTCTTTAAATGCAACAACGATAGGTTCCAATTCTTTGTAATCCTTGTTAATCTTGACGAAACGTTTCATATCGCCAATAATCTCAGGATCATTAAGCTGTTCGCCTAAAGTTTCCCATTTAGTCTTAATATCTTCTAACTTATCAATGATTTCCATCTTTGGTAGGTTAATTTTTATTAATATTCAAAAGTGCCGAATTCGCTCTTGATAGTAAGTTGTTTCTTGTCTGATGCTTCAACGTGACCAACGATTTGTGCTCCGATATTGAATTCTTTTGCTATTTGAATCATTTCTTCAGCAGCTTTTTCATTGGTATATATTTCAAGACGGTGACCCATATTGAATACCTTATACATTTCTTTCCAGTCTGTTCCTGATGATTCTTGAATCATTCTGAAGAGTGGAGGAAGAGCGAACATATTGTCTTTCACGATATGTAACTTATCTGTGAAGTGCAACACTTTTGTTTGAGCGCCGCCGCTGCAATGTATGATTCCGTTGATTTGTTTTCTGAAGTTATCTAAGATTGGAACCATCATAGGAAGATATGTACGAGTAGGAGAGAGGATGAGTTTACCTACGTCTACGCCTTCTATTTCTGTTGGTTCTGTCAATGTATGAGGACCTGAATAGATTAAGTCTTCTGGAATTGAATGGTCGTAGCTTTCTTCGTATTTTTCTGCTAAGTAATGGTTCAAGACATCGTGACGTGCAGATGTGAGACCATTGCTGCCCATACCGCCATTGTAGCTCTTTTCGTAAGTGGCTTGTCCTGATGAAGCGAAACCGACTATTACATCACCTGGTTGGATGTTGTTTTCAATGACTTCGTCTCTTCTCATACGAGCTGTCACAGTGCTGTCGACGATGACTGTTCTTACGAGATCGCCTACGTCTGCAGTTTCACCGCCTGTAAGATAGATGCCTACGCCGAGAGAACGCAAATTAGCGAGAAATTCCTCTGTGCCGTTGATGATGGCTGAGATGACTTCACCTGGGATGAGGTTCTTGTTACGGCCAATTGTTGAAGAAAGTAACATTTTATCTGTAGCACCAACGCAGAGAAGGTCGTCAGTGTTCATGACGATAGCATCTTGTGCAATGCCAGACCAAACTGACAAATCGCCTGTTTCTTTCCAATAAAGATAAGCTAATGACGATTTTGTTCCAGCGCCATCAGCATGCATGATGTTACAAAATTCATTGTCGTTTCCCAAAATATCAGGGATGATTTTGCAAAAAGCATTAGGATATAATCCTTTGTCTAAATTCTTTATTGCATTGTGAATGTCCTCTTTTTCTGCAGAGACACCACGAAGTTGATAACGTTTTTCTACTGACATTACTTTTACTTATTAAATATGAGTTTCATGCTGCTGGTGTCAATGTTGAAGTCCCCGAATTCTTTAAGAACTTTTTGACCCATCAGCCAATCTGTTTTCAAATTATTATAAACTGTAACTTTTATATTCTCGACACTGCGGTCTGCAATGTGCATTTCTCTGATGATGAACTGAGCTCTGTCAGCAACAGCGCCAACTTTGATGATCTTATTGGCATCGCCTAAGAAATCATCTTTTGTGATGATACCGTCATTCAACAGTTCCATTACCTTTCGTTGTGACACTCCAAACTCAAAGTTCTGATTATATGTTATATTTTCTGTATATGCATTGACAATAGCCTTGAATGATACAAATCCTTGTTTGTCAACAGCGATACTTACAGTATTGTCTTCAGGACGTATTTCTACATTTGCCATCTGTTCGTCGCTGATATTTTCTCGTGGCACATAATCCTTACTTATGACCTTGAACTCAGTTCTACGATTGAGTTGGTGTGCATATTCCTGCACTTCCTTTGGCAGTTTGTTGATATATTCTTCTGTGAGTTTTGTTCCGCTAGGGATGACGAAACTATTATACTTGTAATCCTTATGTAAGGTTCTTGGAACTCTTTCTCCGTAACCTTTTGCTTTAAGTCTGTAAGGGTCAATACCTCTAATTACCAAGTAATCGCATACAGACTGCGCACGTTTCTGTGACAAGATGTCATTGCTTTCGTCAGTGTCTCTGTTGTCAGTATGTGAACCTAATTCAATGGTGATATTAGGATTGACTTGCAATATTTCGATAAGTCCTCTTAATGAATCTTGGAATTGTGGGCGTAATTCCCATCTTGATAATTCGTACAAGATGTCTGGCAATACAACAGGCGTATTAGGAATTGTACTGATTTGATAGTCCTTAACTATATCCTGACTTGTCTTGTATTCGATAAAGTTGATTGTATCTGTGAATGTAAAATAATTCTTCTTGTTGATAGTCAAGATGTATCTCTCATTTGGCTTTATTTGAGAGTTCGTAAACATAAAAGCACCTTTCTCACTACTCTTTGTAGAATATTTAGAGCCGTTGGAACCGGTTATTTTTATGTCTGCGCCTTCTACGAATTGCAAACTGTTCTGGTTCTTGACTGTTCCGCTAAGAGTGAACAAGACTGGTGGTTCTATGAAATAATACAAATCATCATCTAAACCGTTTTTGGTGTCCCTGTTACTGCAGAAAAATCCTCTTTCTTCAGTAGGATGGAATGTGATGCCATAGTCATTGCCTATTGAGTTGAAAGGATGTTTAAGATTGACAGGTTCTGTCCATTCTCCTAAAGAGTCTAATGTCGTTACGAAGATGTCTAATCCGCCCATTCCGCCATGTCCGTTTGATGAGAAATATAAAGTGCTGTCATTTCTCAAATATGGATAAAGTTCATCACCTTCTGTATTTACTATGTCACTTAAGTTTCTTGGACGTCCGAATTTTTCTCCAGTGCTTTCTCTTTCTGAGACCCAGATGTCTTTGCCTCCCAATCCATTTTTTCTTTCAGAAGCGAAATAGAGTTTCAATTCATCGCTTGATAGGGTAGGGTGTCCGACAACGTCTAAAGAGTCGATAGTTTTGATTTCCACTGTTACAGGATCGCTCCATGTGCTTCCTGAACGAGATGCTTTCATTATCTGACATCCAGATATTCTTTTCTTATGGTTAGGACAACGTGTGAAGTATAATGTAGAGAATGATTTGTTCATAAATGGCATGCCTTCGCTTCCTGCAGAGTTGATGACATCTTCGTCAACTAAGGTTGCTTCTTCCCATTCTCCTTGTTTGTTTTGTCTAGATGTATAGAAATCTGCGAAATTCTGGCCGGTTATGGCGTCTTTTTCTTTAGTTATGCCGCCTTCTCTTGTGGAGGAGAAGATAATCTCATTATAATTGTTTGAAATCCAAGCAACACCGAATTCGGAAGCGCGTGAGTTTAATTTTTTAATACGTGTCACTTCATATCTTGTCGGTGTTTCAATCCATTTCTGTATGTTCTCGATATCGTTTAATGCAGCTATGCCTCTTGGATCATCAGGCCTTAGTTCATTGTATATCGTATAATTGGCAACAGCGTCTTCGTATTTCTTGTTTCTTTTAAGAGCATCTGCGTAATAAAGATATATTATTGGATTATTTTTAGGATATTCGGTCTTGAGTAAGCGTTTATAGTGTGACTCTGCTAACTTGCTTGCTTCAGTGAGTCTGTAGCATTCGGCAAGTTGGTATGTGATATAGTCACGAGTGTCTTGGTCTTTTTTCTTGCTGTTCTTTTTGTAAGCTTTTTTATATCTCTCTATAGCAGCGTTATATTGCTTACGTTCATAAGCTATATCAGCTGATTTACATGCTTTTCGCTGTGCTAAAATCGGCTGTACGCTGAATACTAATGTAATTATAAGTGTGAAAAATATTTTCCTTGTCATATATTAACCTTTTATTAAGGTGTAACGCAAATATTGTTACAAAAGTATAAAAAAAAATGATATGATTTTGAAAAATAATTAGGAATTAGGAGTTATGAATTAGGAATGTTTTTCATGCTTTATTAGTACAATTATTTATAAAAAAAAGAGCTCCTGAAATCCAGGAACTCTTTTGGTTTTAGACATTTAGTCTTTATTCAATTATTTCTTTTTGCTGTCTTCTAATTGAGCATCGTATTCTTTACCTTTGAAGAGTTTGTATGCCAAAGGTGAAGCGATGAACAATGATGAGAATGTACCAGCGATCATACCAACTAACAATGCGAATACGAAACCACGGATTGTTTCACCACCGAAGATGAAGATAGCTAACAATAC
>JAZKYG010000078.1:0-15403 GCA_045612025.1 Bacteroidales bacterium | reverse complement strand
TGTAGCCGTCTATAACCATTATAAGAGAATCAACCAGGAACAGACTGCCGACGAAGTAGAGATTGAAAAATCTAATATCATCTTAGTCGGTGAGACTGGTACGGGAAAGACTCTCCTCGCCCGCTCCATCGCCAAGATGCTGCACGTTCCTTTCGCAATAGCCGACGCTACTGTCTTGACAGAAGCTGGTTATGTAGGTGAAGACGTCGAAAACATCCTCGTCAAGTTGTTACAAGCAGCAGACTATGACGTAGCGGCTGCTGAAAGAGGCATCGTATTCATCGACGAAATCGACAAGATTGCACGTAAGAGCGACAACCCAAGCATCACTCGCGACGTGTCTGGCGAAGGCGTACAACAAGCTATGCTCAAACTCCTTGAAGGAACAATCGTAAACGTTCCACCACAAGGCGGCCGCAAACATCCTGAACAAAAGATGATTCAGGTAAACACCAAAAACATATTGTTCATCGCTGGCGGCGCATTCGACGGCATCGACAAGGTTATCGCTAACAGAGTCGGAAGCAACGCTATAGGTTACGGCGGCGACAACAAAAAACAAATCGACAAGGATAATCTTTTACAATACATCTCCCCTGCCGACATCAAACGTTTCGGTCTCATCCCTGAAATCGTTGGTCGTTTCCCAATATTGACATTCCTCAATCCTCTCGACAGAGACACATTGAAGAGAATCCTAAAAGAACCTAAAAACGCTTTGATAAAGCAATTCTCCAAGTTGTTCGAAATGGACGACATCAAATTGGAAATCAAAGATGAAGTATTGGATTATATCGTTGACAAGAGTATAGAGTTCAAGCTCGGAGCTCGTGGTTTGAGAGCCATCATCGAGGCAATATTGAACGACGCCATGTTCGAGATGCCATCTTCAAACAAGAAGAAACTCGTCATCGACAAAAAATACGCAGAAGAGAAATTCGAGAGAGCGAACTTCAATACAACAAGTCTATAAAATATAAATGGGATGTCCAATGACATCCCATTTTTTATGATTTAAAAAATCTCGCAAAGGCACAAAAGAACGTAAAGAATTATTTTCATAGCGAACTTGCAACTTTACGAGAGGATAAGACATCAAATATCTTATCTTTTTCTCAACACAACACTCTCGATTTTAAATAAGGATTCCATCATGCACGTTAAAATATCCGTAATACAAATCTCCATTGTTTAAAATGATGTCAATTCTGTAATAGCCACTCTCTGAAATGTAGATACATGTAGTTTCTGGACTTGAAATCATATTTTCCAGTTCAACCACAGCGCCATTGGCATCTCTAATCATTATATGTGTAATACCTACATTCTGATGTATGCTAATAGTTAAAGTGTGACCAGCAATGTCTGCGGTGATAACATGAGAACGATCTTGATCGACATGATGGTTAAGAGAAGATACTGCAATCACAACACCTTCTTTAGTTGATGCTTGTTTTGCTTCCAGCACAAATACCGCTTGAAGAAGCAATACTAAAAGTAATGTAAACGATTTTTTTGTCATGGTATTTTCATTTTTAATTCATGACAAAGTTAGATTAGACTTTTTCCATTGTCAAGGAAAAATTTGTTACTTTTTGTGGGGGGGGGATAGCAAAACACTAAGCTGCTGAGTTACTGAGTCACTTAGACACTAAGTTATTAGCGTAAAAGATTTTTCATAAATATATGCATGTCTTCATTGTCGCCTATATTCATTATGCTTTTTATCCTATTCAATCTCTCCCATATTGTCTTACGGTTTCTTCCCAATAGATATTGGAATTTGTTTTTCTCAATATTGAGCAATAGCAGACAGATGCAATAAAAATCTTCTTTTCTTAATTTTGGATATCTCTTGTTTAATGTTTTTGTTAAGTTTCCCAGATTTTTATCTGCGGATTCCAATAGCAGAGCAAGTTCGCTTTCTGATAATGCTGTAAAGTCAGTAGATTTTCTATTTAATATTTTCCGACATATCTCTGAATTATGATATGCCCCAAAATCTATATTGATGTCTGCTTTCTTTCTTACCTCTAATAGTTTCTGATTTTTTCTTTTAAGCTTATCCTTATAATCAGATATAACTTTTTCCTTAGAATCCAAAGAGTCTACAAGTTCTTTGTGAGTACGCTCGTATCTATATCTTATAAATATCATGATTATAAAAGCCAATACAAGAAGTGAACTTATAATGAAATATACTTTTCTTATATTTCTTGACATTTCAATTTCTTTTCTACGCTCTTTGTATTCATCATATACGTTTTGAAGTTCTGTCTTATCTGTATTTTTATTAATATTCTCAACGGATAACTGTGAGATAATATCGTCATAATATGTCTTTTTTTCAGTATTATAAAGAGAATCATATATGGCAGACAACAATATTGATGTATAAAGTTTGGTGTAAAAGTGTTGACTTTCAAATCCATACTCTAGATATAAAATTGCAGAATCATACTTGTTATCATTATAATAAAACCAACCTAGAAGAGTATAGTAAGAATATTTTGCTGCATAATTTTCTATTTTATCAATATTGTTTTTTATGATAATATATGCACTATCTTTTTCTCCATTTTCAAATAATATTCTTGCAATATTTTTTTCAACGTCTAATTGATTTATAGATGAGGTTCCTATATTTAATGACTTATTGAAATAATACAAAGCACTATCACATTCTTCTGCTAGTTGATAAGTACTTCCTATAAATTTTAGTACACGGGATATACTATTATTATTACCGAGTTGTTGTGCATATTTCAATGCATATCTGAATTTTTCAATAGCAATATCACAATATTGCTCATTAAGGAACAGTTCTCCAAGACGTGTGTAAGTCAGGAAAAGGAATCTAGTTTGCTCATTATCCAATGTTTTTATTTCTGACATCTTTTCCAATGCTTTCAGATAATGTTCGCAAGATTCCACCACATCACTGCGTTCGCCAAGTCCTACCGCATGATAGTAATGAGCTTTGGCACAGAGATAATTTGGAATTGGGAACGTGGCGTTAGGATTTGTTTTTCCTGATTCAATATAATTGACAATTTCCTTAACATCATCGAAATTGCTTTGAGGCAGATAGTTTTTGTAAAGAGCTTCAGCGAGGAGAATTGAGTATTCTAAGTTACGGAGTTGCCAAGTTTCCGAGTCGCTAATGGTTTGAAACTCTGAAGCTTTGAAGTCCTGAAGTTTTAAAAGCGCTGTTTCAGGGTCAGTCTGCATCAGCATCCTGACTTCTTCAAACTCAGGTGATAAAAAACTCTCATCTCTAGTATCACAAGACACAAAAGATGAGAGTATAAATATGATATATAATATCTTCTTCATCAACAAATCATTTTCCTCGACCTTGTACAACGATCAACACTGTATAAATCAAAATCTTGATATCAAGAGCGAGGTTCATGTTTTCTATATATAATATATCGTATTTCAATCTTTCTACCATTTCATCCACATTGGAAGCATAACCGAATTTCACTTCTCCCCAACTGGTGATGCCTGGCTTTATCTTGAGAAGCATAAGGTAATGCGGCACTCTCTGCACTATCTGGTCGATGTAGAACTGACGTTCAGGACGATAACCAACTATCGACATCTTACCTCCAAGTACAGTGAAGAACTGAGGTATCTCATCAAGGCGTGTCTTACGCATAAAACGTCCCCATGGAGTGATACGCGGGTCGTTGTCTTTTGACAGCTGTGGGCCTGCACTCTCAGAATCCACATACATACTTCTGAACTTAAGCATATTGAAAGGTTCGCCATGCTTGCCAATACGTTCCTGTCTGTAAAATACAGGTCCTGGGGATGACAGTTTCACCATGACAGCCGTAAAGATATACAAAGGTGAAAATATTATAATCACCATCAAAGAAGCCACTATATCGAAGATTCGTTTTGCTACTCGCTGCCATACAGGCATCAGTTCTGGCGTCACTCTGATGAGAGGCGCATGCCAGATAGCCTCCTGCTTAACGGTTCCGAAAAGGATATCCTGCATGATAGGGATAATCTTGACAACGACATCAAGACTTTCCAAAAGAACCAAAATTTTGTCTATAGTCTCAATCTCTGAACGTTCAATGGCAATGATGACTTCTTCAATATCATTATCTTTAATCACCTGAGCCACATCTTTATAAAAACCAAGATGCGGAACATATTTCGCCAGCTTATATTCTTTCCAGTCGAAGACATTGACAAAACCTACTATGATATTTCCTGAAGAATAAACTTGATTCTCAATCTCCTTATAGATTGCACAAGCATTATCGTGACTGCCAACGATCAAAGTATTGAATCCTATTTCTTTTCTATGAATCTTTTTCGTTGTCCTAGTTGTAATTATAAGACGAGGGAAATATGTCAAAATGAATTGCAATCCAAACAATGCCAAGAAAGAAAGGTAGTACGATTTGTATGACGATATTGCATCGTCAATTATTGTCACGAAGAACAATATCACTACGCCTATCAATATAACGAAGAAAGTCTGTCCGAGTTCCTTCAATCGTGACTTGCCAAAGACATTATTATAATACCCTGATATCGTGTATAGAACCAGCCAGAATATCGGCACTCCGATTATCCCAATTATAAAATTAACATCTTGTAGCACGAGCTGACAATGAGCAAAGAAATTAGGATCTTCATTGTTTTTTCTATAAAAGAAGAATAGTGTCCATGCTATTAAAGCACAGAACCAATCCGTCAGGACATACTTTATTGTCTGTCTTATTTTATTGTTTTTCTTAGTCACGGTAAACCACTTTTATATTGTCAAAATAATACTCTGCTTCAGTATCTTTTTCCGTTGAGCCAGCGATGAACACACGGAAATATTCTGGACTATCAGAAGAAGCATCAGTGATATTTGGTCCCAAATTAATATAAATCTTGTTCCATTCCTCTGATGGATTAACGTGAACAAGTTCTATCATTTCTTCACTTGAAATCTTTGCAAAGAGACCGACAGTAAACAAATCTGTGCATTTGTAGTCCAATTCCAAGAAGATGCTATTACCTTGGTCTGGAAGATCATATAACTTAGGAGTCGTAATATAGAAAGCAAGAGTATCTTCAATCCACACATAACCTGAATAATGAGAATTACCTTCTTTGTCTTTCCAAACCTCAGGTGCATCTCTATCGGTTCGTGTTATGGTTGTATCGCTATAAGCCACTGTCTCAAGGCTTATCTGTCTTTCAAAATCTTCCATGTATTTGAAATGTATATCACTTTCATCTATTGGATAATAGTGTGTTGATGGAGTGACTGTATCGATTACTTTTTCTTCAAATACATAATTTTCAATAGTATAAGGAACATAAAATGGATTCAAGGTTCTTGTAGAACTATTTCCGTTCAACTTAATTCCAGGATAAAGTGTCAAAGTATGCTCGCCTCTCTCAAGGATTGGAATCGTTGCAGGAAGTTCATAATAGCCTTGATAGTTGCCGTCAATATATACACCCACATCTGTTATCTTATGTGTGGCTGCTCCTTCAATAGAATAGTTTGTCGTAAACAAAAACTTATCGACATGAAGATATGCTGGAATCTCCTGGTTTCCTTCAAAAGGATAGCATGAATACATAAACGTCGCTGAAAACACAACGACAACCAAGGCAAAAAATAAGTTCTTTATCTTTCTCATAAACTAGCATTTTAGTCTGAACGCAGACGAAATTAATATATTGCTTATTTAAAATTATTTCTAATAATCTCCTGGTTTTTAGCCAACTCATCAAGAATCATATAACACACTTTCAAAGCCTGCACGCCATCATGCATTGTGACAGCAGGTTCTGTGTCATTAACGATAGCATTATGGAAACTCTCCAACTCCATCATGATGGAATTTATCGGCATCACTTCTGGTTGTTCTATAGTTATCTGCTTGCTTGTTCCATCTGCCAGATTTATCCTCATCGTCAGAGGATTCTGTGTTTCTTCCATCTCATTTATCCTAACGATATCTGTCTTTTTATCCAGGAAATCAACTGTGATATAGGCATCTTTTTGAAATACTCGATGCTTTCTCATGTTTTTCATCGAAATACGGCTTGCTGTAAGGTTTGCCACGGAACCGTTCTCGAATTCTATTCTCGCATTGGCTATGTCTTGTGTCGTGCTGACTATAGACACTCCGCTGACGCTGACATTTTTCACAGGAGACTTTATCAAATCCAAGACGATGTCTATATCGTGAACCATTAGGTCAAGGACGACAGGCACGTCGGTGCCGCGAGGATTGAATATTGCAAGACGATGAGCCTCTATGAACAAAGGAGCAGTGATGTGAGGACGGGCAGCGATATATGCCGGATTAAACCTCTCCACATGACCCACCTGCACTTTCACCCTAGTTTCTTCTGCCAACTTGACCAATCTGTCGGACTCTTCTACAGTCGCGACTATAGGTTTCTCGATAAAAACATGCTTGCCTTTTTTCATGGCCAAAGAAGCGCACTCGAAATGTGATATTGTAGGAGTCACTATATCAACCACATCGACAGAATCTACAAGTTCTTCCATTGATGAAAAACTCTTCACCTGTAAATCTTCAGAAACTTTCTTAGCAGTGTTGACATCTTGATCGTAGAAGCCGATAAGTTCATAAACTGATAATTGTTTAATACAGTTGATATGTATCTTTCCAAGGTGTCCTGCACCCAAAACTCCTATCTTCAACATTAGATTATTTTTTCGCAAATATAATGTTTTTTTATAACTTTGTGAAACAAAAAAAGAGCGATGCAAGAAGATAATTACAGACATAAAGGGATGCGTAGAAGCTTGGTGGAAGAGCTTAAGAATAAGGGAATTAGTGATGAGAATGTGCTCAATGCCATCAACTCTGTACCTCGTCATGTTTTCTTGGATTCTTCTTTCTTGGACTTCGCTTATCAGGACAAGGCCTTCCCTATCGGTTCCGGCCAGACAATATCGCAACCATTCACTGTGGCTTTTCAGTCGAGTTTGCTGGAGATAAAGAAAAACATGAAGGTATTGGAGATCGGAACAGGTTCCGGTTATCAGGCCTGCGTGCTTGCCGAAATGGGTGCGAAAGTGTTCAGCATCGAGCGTCAGAGAAAGCTTTACACCAAGACAAAAGCGTTCCTGGCCGAGTTCCCTTATCGTATTAAAATGTTTCTCGGCGACGGCAACAAAGGACTGCCTACATACGGTCCTTTCGACAGAATCATTATAACAGCTGCAGCGCCAGAGATACCACAGGCGCTCATAGACCAGATGAAAGTCGGAGGCATGATGGTGATTCCTTTATCAGAAAACGAAAACTGCCAGACCATGCTGCGACTCACCAAACAAGAAGATGGCAGCCTTAAAAGAGAAGAATACGGCGACTTCAGATTCGTCCCTATGCTGAAAGGCGTTGGAGAGGATTGAGTTTTGAGTATCTTAAAACAAAAAAGAGGCTTAAGCCTCTTTTTTGTTTATTCCGAATCTGATATACTTAATTGTAAGTCCTTTGTCAAGCCAGATCTGTTCGTAATATGTTCTGATTTTCTTTACTTCCAAATCGTCATCGTTGGCATATAAGTTATCGTAGTTATAGAATATCGGATAACCGCCTTCTTTTGCTGTCTCAACTGTAAATTCATACATCAAGTCACTGTCGGTCTTAAGGTTGACAACGCCGTCTTGCTTCATGAATGTACGGTAACGTTCAAGGAAGTTAGGACCTGTGAGACGTTTGCGAGCCTTTGATGGCTGTGGATCTGGGAATGTGACCCATACTTCATCAACTTCATTTTCAGCGAAGAAGTTATCGATGAGTTCGATATGAGTTCTAAGGAATGCTACGTTTGTCAAGCCTTCGTTGCGTGCCTGGCATAAACCGACCCACATTCTAGAACCTTTGATATCGACGCCTATATAATTGATGTCTTTGTGTGCGCGTGCGAGACCTACGGTATATTCGCCTTTACCGCAGCCCAATTCCAAAACGATTGGATTGTCGTTCTTGAAGAAATCCTGTTTCCATCTGCCTTTCAATGGAAATCCTTCTTCTTTGATTCTTTCAAATGAATATTCGAAAAGATTATTGAAAGTCTTGTTTTCTGCGAAACGCTCTAATTTATTTTTTCCCATCTTGAATTATTTTTGGAACAACAACCATGCAGACTCGTTATATTGGCTCTTGATTTCGTTGAGACGAGCAACAGCCTCCGCTTTATCTGCAAAAGATTCATAATATACTCGGATATATCCTTTATCGTTTTTATCTAAAGTAGATGCATTTTCAAATCCCTTGGCTTTAATGCCGTTAAGACATTTCTCAGCGCTGGCTTCAGATTGGAATGAGCCTCCGACTATATAGTAGGATTTGAGGGTTTGAGGAACTGAGGAACTGAGGGTTTCTGTAGCTTTTTCTGCTTGAATTTCAGAAACAACTTCAGGAGCTACTTCTGCCACTACTTCTTCACCACTAACTTCTATAACTTCTTCTGCAACTGCTATTTCCATTGTTGGTTCAATAGTTTCAGCTGCTTCAGCAAATTCAACTTCTTCTACAGTTTCAACAGTTGCGATTTCTTCACTGCAAGCAGCAACACTCTCTGAACTTATAATATTCTGAGGTTCTGAGGTTTTGAGATTTTGAATTTCAATCAAGAACTCGTTTGGTGATGAATACAAGAAAGGATTCCAGCTTGCGAGGTTAGAATCAGATCTGTCTGTTGTCCAGTTCAACACGAAAAGCAAGAAGAAAGCTAATGTTGTATAAGCAAAAGTTCTGAATAATGTTGGTTTTCTTCTTGGAGCATTTGGTGTTTCCTCTACGCTCTCAATGGCTATTGTGTAATCTGTATTTTTCTCTTTTTGTTCAACGACGATTTTCTCTTTGATAATCTGATATGTCTCAGTACGGAAGACTGGCTGATAGTTGAATTCTGTCAAGCCGAAAGAGTCGCCGAGAAGGTTTTCGCTATGACATACTTCAAACACGCAGTCGTTACCGAATTTACGAATCTTGCCAAGACCTTCCAAGACATATTCCTTGTTTACATCAAGGACTGCTGCTGTCTGATTGACAAAGTCCTGGATTTTAGCCAAAGAATCCTCTTTAGAGATGTTCTCTTTTTTAGAGATGAAATCGACAAGAATCTCGTCATTGTTTGTCAATTTATTATTGAAAACTATTTCCTTGTATGGAGGCAAAAAACGATGACTTGCGTAATCTATTGTAGCAGAATGTCTTTTAGAGATAAAAGCTCCAAATTCTGGAACAATCACGCATTCGTTATCGTTCAATAACTCTTTTAAGTAATTAGTAATCATACGATTGAAAGTTTTCAGTAATAAATAAATTCGGTATGCGAAGTTAAGAAAAATAGTTTAATCTTTGAAGAATTTTAGACATTTTTCTACATCTTGCGGAGTATCAATTGAATAACTTTCAAACTCAGTTATTCCCATCATTATGGTGTAGGAATTTTCAAGCCAGCGAAGCTGTTCAAGGCACTCTGCAAGTTCAAGACCCGACTGTTCCAAAGAAGCTATTTTCTTCAAGACATCGACCTTATACGCATAAATTCCGATATGCTTGTAGAAAGTCCTTGCCTCCATCCACGCATTCTCATCTTTATCCACCTTTCTTAAAAACGGTATGGTCTGACGGCTGAAATACAATGCCTTGCCTTTATTGTCAAAGACAACTTTCACCACGTTTTCATCGAAAAGTTCATCTTCATTCTTTATCGGTTTGCACAAAGAAGCTATCTGACTTTCCTCTGACGATATCAATTTCGCTATCTGATCTATCTGTTCCGGATTGATGAAAGGTTCGTCGCCTTGTATGTTTACGACGGCATCATACTGACTGCCAATCTTTTCAACTATCTCGCAGCATCGGTCTGTTCCGCTGTTATGTTCCGATGATGTCATCATCACTTTACCGCCAAACGACACTACAGCATCAAAGATTCTCTGGTCATCTGTTGCGACCACGACATCCGACAGCAATCCCGATTTGAGAGATTGTTCATAAACACGCTGTATCATTGACTTGCCGTTTATTATTGTCAACGGCTTGCCTGGAAAACGAGTCGAGGCATAACGGGCTGGTATTATTCCGAGTATTTTCATTTATTTAGAATTTTAAAACTCTAGAATCCTAGAACTCTATAATTTTAAAGTTTTAGAATTTCAAAGTTCTTAAAAAAGTCCATTAAGCGATGCGTTAACGCTATCGATGACCTTGCTTAAGTCTTCTGGATTTTCGAATTCGAGATTGTCGCTATCAATGATAAGGACCTTGCCTTTGTCATAGTTAGCAATCCAGTTTTCATATTTATCATTAAGAGATTTCAAGTAATCGAGGCGAATTGATTGTTCATATTCGCGGTTACGCTTTGCTATCTGACGCACCAATGTAGGGATGCTCGCTCTCAGATATATCAGCAAGTCAGGAGCTTGCATATAAGATGACATCAAATCAAATAATGAGCTATAGTTTTCATAGTCGCGATCTGACATCAATCCCATATCATAAAGGTTGGAAGCGAAGATATATGAGTCTTCATAAATGGTTCTGTCTTGAACAACATTTTCGCCGCTGTTTCTGATATCCAATATCTGACGGAAACGCGATGTCAAGAAATAAATCTGCAAGTTGAACGACCAACGTTGCATATCATAATAAAAACTGCTCAAATATGGATTGTTATCCACTTCTTCATAATGAGCCTTCCATCCAAAATGTTTTGACAATAAACCAGTTAAAGTAGTTTTACCTGAACCGATATTACCTGCGATAGCTATATGCATATTTTTTTTGTTTATAGTTTATAGTTTAAAGTTCAAGGTTCTTAGCTCTTAGTTCTTAGTTCTTAACCCACCACTACTTCGGTGCTTTCACCAAGAAGTAAATTCCTATTACCGAGAATATTATATTCGGCAGCCATGCCGCGATGAACGGCGAGAACACGCCCGACAGCGCGAACACGCGCGAGAATTCCATAAATAAGATATACGAGAACGTTATCACGATTCCTATTCCCAGATGCAGACCCATTCCGCCGCGCACCTTCCTGCTCGACAGCGCCGCGCCTATGACTGTAAGGATAAAGATGGCTGCTGGAGAAGCGATGCGTTTATGCATTTCTATTCTATAAGGCAATGTGTTATCCGCACCTTTAAGTTCCAGATTCTGAATATGATCACGTATCTCAAAGAGATTCATCTCTTCAAACTCTTCCTTGATGTTATATAAGTCGCGAGGTTTTAATAATAAGGTTGTGTCTTTCGACTTGGCTCTTTCCATCGTCTCTTCTTTTCCAATGCGACGCTCGACATAATTATCCAACTTCCATTTTCCTGTAAGTGTATCATAAGAAGCCTTGTCAGCCATCAGCTTATATGTCATGGCATTGCCTTCAAACTTCTCAACGGTGAACTTATATGCTATCCTTCTTTTGATATCGTAGTTGCCGACATAGACATACACTCCTTTTTCTATCTGCACATGAATGTTAGACCCAGAACTTTTTGTCAATCGTTCTATATATTTATCCTTAAACTCACGTCTCACGGTATCAGTCTTAGGTATCAGGAAGTTACCAAGATAGAACGAACCGACAGACAGCAGCAGAGCTGCCATTATATAAGGGAATAGGAATCTCCTGAAGCTAACACCGCTGCTCAATATCGCAATGATTTCCGT
This sequence comes from Bacteroidales bacterium, assembly GCA_045612025.1. Taxonomy (GTDB): domain Bacteria; phylum Bacteroidota; class Bacteroidia; order Bacteroidales; family F082; genus Limimorpha. The sequence goes on along the minus strand of JAZKYG010000078.1, from coordinate 3,704 downwards.
ATGACCCGCCATTTTGGACGTGAAGAAGATAACGGATATAAAGACAAAAAGATAAATGAACAGATTTATAAAATAAGGTATGAAAGGTATATAATAATGCAACACCACTTCTCTGAAGCTCGCTTCGTTTTTTATGAAGCTGTCGATGTTTTCCGACACATCGAAGACAATCACTATTATGATCAGCAAGCTGATTGAAAAGAAGAATGTTCCGAGATATTTCTTAAATATATACCAGTCTAACTTTTTCATAATCAAAGTCTACGAGTAACTTTTTGCAGCATCATGTCGCGCCATGTAGCAAAGTCGCCTTCAATGATATGTTTTCTTGCCTCCTTGACGAGCCAGAGGTAGAAACCGAGGTTATGAACGGTAGCTATCATTGGTCCCAAGATTTCCTTAGAAACGATGAGATGTCTGAGATAAGCCTTGGAATAGTCTCTGTCAACGTATGTCGTTCCGTTTTCGTCTAATGGAGAGAAGTCGTATTTCCACTTTTCGTTCTTGATGTTGATGATACCTTCGGAAGTGAACAACATACCGTTACGACCGTTACGGCAAGGCATCACGCAGTCGAACATATCAACGCCGCGAGAGATGGCTTCGAGCAAGTTGGCGGGAGTTCCCACGCCCATGAGATAACGAGGTTTGTCTTGTGGAAGTATCTCATTGACGACTTCTATCATCTCATACATCTGTTCTGTAGGTTCGCCCACTGCAAGTCCGCCGATAGCGTAGCCGTCGGCTTCGTGCTTTGTGATATATTCTGCAGAGCGACGTCTGAGTTCAGGATAGACACAGCCTTGAACGATTGGGAAAAGCGACTGATTATAATCGTAGACAGGTTCAGTCTCCTCGAAACGTTTCCAGCAGCGGTCGAGCCAGCGATGTGTTCTTTCCATCGACTCTTTCGCATATCTGAAGTCGGCTGTTCCTGGAGTACATTCATCGAAAGCCATGATGATGTCGGCACCGATGACACGTTCGATGTCCATCACGTTTTCAGGAGTGAAAGTATGACGAGAGCCATCGATATGAGACTGAAAAACGACACCTTCTTCTTTCATCTTTCTTATTCCTGTAAGAGAAAACACCTGGAATCCGCCGCTGTCGGTGAGTATCGGACGATTCCAGCCGTTGAACTTATGAAGTCCGCCTGCTTGTTTAAGCACGTCTAAACCTGGACGAAGATAAAGATGATAGGTATTGCCTAAAATGATCTGAGCCTGAACCTCCTCTTCTAACTCTCTCATATGTGTAGCCTTAACGCTTCCGACAGTACCGACAGGCATAAAAATAGGTGTCTCTATAGGACCATGATCTGTGGCCAGGACGCCAGCACGAGCGTTGCTCGCAGTATCATTTTTGACAAGTGAAAATCTCATAAAATTTTTTGGCAAAGATACTATTTTTCCTATTAAAAATAATCATACTTTTGCAGTGAATTTTCAATAATTTTTTAATAAAAATGAGTTTTAATTTCGGCGAATTAAGTTTCTTCATATTGATAATTTTCGTACTAGCATGGATTATTCAGATGGCTTATCATTGGATATTATTCCGAAGATTGGCATTTTATAAAAAACACGATAAACCATGCAGTTACGAACCTGTATCCGTAATAGTATGCGCCCGCGACTCCTACGAATATCTTTTAGATTTAATACCTGTTTTACTTAAACAGGATTATCCTGAATATGAGATTGTACTTGTCAACGACTGTTCACAGGACCAGACCGAAGAATATCTTAAAGACTTAGCCAGAAACAACCCCCAAATAAATCTTGTCAATCTGACTCAGCATCTCAACTTTTTCCAAGGAAAGAAATTCCCTTTGAGTATGGGAATAAAGTCAGCGCGATATGACTTATTGCTTCTCACCGATGCCGACTGCGTTCCAACTACCGATCAATGGATCAAGGAAATGGTCAACACTTACGATAAGAATACCGAGATCGTCGTTGCATACGGACCTTATTTTGAACGTAAAGGACTGCTGAACAAACTCATCCGTTTCGACACCTTATACATTGCGATGCAATATCTTTCTTTGGCTTTAGCCCAAAAACCTTATATGGGTGTTGGCAGAAATCTGTCTTACAGAAAAAGCACCTTCATGAACAACAAAGGTTTCACTTCTCATTACAACATTCCTTCTGGAGATGACGATCTGTTCATCAGTCAGGTAGCGAACAAGAGAAACACCAACGTATATATAGATTCCGTCAACAGAGTCGAGTCTGAACCAAAGAGAAGCTGGGCGACATGGATTCGTCAGAAGAAACGTCATTATTCCACTGGCGTAAAATACAAGCCACAGACCAACAGAACATTAGGAATTCTATTAGGCAGCCGTCTCGCCTACTATCCAACATTGATTGCATTGTTCTTATTGCCACACGCATTCAATGTTTCCTTTGGCGACATTTATTATTTCGTCATCATCGGATTATTCGCCTTGATACATTATGTCACACAATTCATAATCTACCACAAATCCGCAAAGCAATTAGGAGAGAAACACTTAGGTTTGGCATTCACTCCAATATACGACTGTTTCTTCATGATATTCACTACAGTCTTAGGAGTTTGGAGTACGATTTTCAAGCCTAAAGGATGGTGATTTTTTAATTCATAATTCATAATTCACAATTCATAATTAGATGTAAAAAAGATTATGCATTATGCATTATGCATTGTGAATTATTTTTATCTTTGCACCTTGTATAATTAAGCATTAAAATAAACTCATAAAATATATGAACGACTTTCAAAAAGAAATACTTGCAGGTATTCCTGACGAGTTACCATGTGTTAAAGAGTATGATTTAACAGTCAATCATGCTCCAAAACGTAAAGACATTTTAACAAAAGAAGAAAAAAAATTAGCATTAAGAAATGCTCTTCGTTATTTCCCAGCTAAGCATCATGCTGTTTTAGCTCCTGAATTTGCAGAAGAATTGGAAAAATACGGCCGTATCTACATGTACCGTTTCCGTCCTTCTTACAGCATCTACGCTCGTCCAATCGAAGAGTATCCTGCTAAGTCAAGACAAGCTGCTGCTATCATGCTCATGATTCAAAACAACTTGGATCACGCTGTAGCACAACACCCACACGAGCTCATCACTTACGGCGGCAACGGCGCTGTCTTCCAAAACTGGGCTCAATATCGTCTTGTCATGCAATATCTTGCAAACATGACAGAAGAACAGACTCTCGTAATGTATTCAGGTCACCCAATGGGATTGTTCCCATCACATAAAGACGCTCCACGCGTCATCGTCACAAATGGTATGATGATTCCTAACTACTCAAAACCAGACGATTGGGAAAGATTCAACGCAATGGGCGTGACACAATACGGACAGATGACAGCTGGTTCTTACATGTACATCGGACCTCAAGGCATCGTTCACGGAACAACAATCACAGTATTGAACGCTTCAAGAAAACAAGGCGGCACTCCTGCTGGCAAGTTATTCATAACAGCTGGTTTAGGCGGCATGTCAGGCGCACAGCCAAAAGCCGGTAACATCGCAGGCGTTGTTTCAATCACTGCTGAAATCAATCCAAGCGCAACAGACAAACGTCACAGCCAAGGCTGGGTTGACGAAGTCTACAGCGACCTCGACGAATTGTTCGCTAAAGTAAATGAAGCTCGCGCCAACCAAATAGCTCGTTCTTTCGCATACCAAGGCAAC
>JAZKYG010000077.1:0-24369 GCA_045612025.1 Bacteroidales bacterium | reverse complement strand
TTGACAAATATCGTCACTTCGTCAAGGCAGCAGAATCGTGTCATGTGACACAATCCACCCTCAGTATGATGGTGCAAAAACTGGAACAAGAACTCGAGATCAACATCTTCGACAGAAAGGCACAACCTATTGCACCAACTGAAATCGGAACACGACTCATCGACCAGGCGAAGGTGATTTTATATAATGCAAAACAATTCAAGGAACTTGCTCTCAACGAGAAAGAACAAGAATCCGGCAAGGTCACATTAGGCATCATTCCAACAGTAGCACCTTATATCTTGCCTAAATTATTTAACGTACTGCAAGAAAGGAATCCTAACATCAACCTTCATGTAAAAGAAATCACAACGGCAGAGATTATAAATCAGTTAGAAAAGGCAGAGATTGACATGGCATTATTGGCAACGCCATTGAACAATCCAAACTTCTTGGAGATACCTGTTTATTACGAAAGATTCTTCGCCTACGTCTCTCCTACCGAGCCTTTATATAATATAATTAAGGAGTATGAGATGAATCACATTCCTACCGAACACCTCTGGGTCCTGAAAGAAGGTCATTGTCTGCGTAATCAGGTAATGCGACTCTGCGAATCAGACTCTGGTTTCTCCACCACATACGAGGCAGGAAGCATCGACACTTTGATAAAGATTGTCGATACCAATGGAGGCTATACTATCATCCCTGAATTGCAGATTGACTTATTGACCGAACAACAAAAGGCTAATGTCCGACCTATCGTCAACCCTGAACCTAACAGAGAGATTTCTTTGGTTGTGAGAAACGACTACGTCAAGGAAAGACTTCTTAACGTCATTGCTAAGAACATCGCCGATACCATTCCAGCAAATATGCTCGACGAAAGATTAAAGAAGTTCTCGATAAAACTTTAGAGCAATTCATAATTCATAATGCATAATTGGAGACGTCATTTTATGGCGTCTCTCTGTTTTGAGACGCATCAACGACATATTGTTTATTTTTTATGTGTCGTGTGATACGTCTCTACATTGTCTTTTTAACATTTTTTAACTTTTTTATTTGAAACCGATATTTTAATTTTGCAGAGAACTTAAAAAACTATTTTTATGGAAAAGATTAAAAATCTTATATACACCATAAGAGGTGTGAAAGTCATGCTGGATTCTGATTTGGCTCAACTATACGGCTACACAACAAAAGCATTCAACCAGCAAGTAAAAAACAACATCGAAAAATTCGATACTGATTTTAGGTTTCAATTAACTAAAGAAGAATACAATGAAATATTAAGGTCAAAAAAATTGACCTTAGAATTAGAAAACGACTTTTTGAGGTCAAAAAATTTGACCTCAAAAGAACAAAGAGGCGGACGACAATACCGTCCTTTCGTGTTTACAGAACAAGGAATCTATATGCTGATGACTGTCTTAAAAGGCGAGCTTGCCACAAAGCAAAGCATAATCCTTATAAGAACATTCAAAGAAATGAAAGATTTCATCCTTACAAACAACATTATTGAAAACAAAGAATTACTGCAGATTTCCATACAAACGACTCAAAACACAAATGATATTGCCATGATTAAAAACGAGATGTTTACCAAAAACGACTTTGCAAAATTCATTGACAACTTCACAGAAAACAAAACATCTGAAATTTTAATCCTAAACGGTGAATATTTCAATGCCGACATTGCTTACAACAACATATACGACTTAGCAAACAAAAGCATTTATATCATAGACAACTATATTGGAATCAAAACTTTATTATTATTAAAAAACATAAGAGAAAACATCAATGTTTGTATTTTCAGCGACAATATAGGGAAAGGTCTTCATCAGTTTGAATACGACGATTTCAAAAAACAATATCCCAATATTGACATATCATTTTACAGAACCAACGGCACTTATCATGACAGATATATAATAACAGATTACGACACTCCAAATGAAAACATTTTCCATTGCGGCGCTTCATCAAAAGATGCAGGAAATAAAATAACAAGCATTACAAAGATAAACGACAAAGAAATATATCATCATATAATAGATATTCTTTTGAATAATCCTATTTTAACATTGTAAATACAATCCTCAACTCCTAACTGAAAAGTCGCATCAACGACATATTGTTTATTTTTCATTGTGTCGTGTGATACGTCTCTACAAAAAAAACGTCGGGCTCTTAAATGCCCGACGGAATGAATTAATGAATCGGATGCGCTTCGCTTTTTATTCTGAAACAGGGCGAACAGTTCGACCGAAGTTACGGTAGCTCCAATCCATGCTACGGTCGCCACTACCAAAGTAAAGGCTGTAAGAGTTATTGGCATAACTCTCGTGCGGGGTAGAACTCCAATAGTAGCCGTACTTTCCAGCGCAGTCATGCGATGACACGAGACGGTAACCTGCGGCAGGGAGAAAGATGCAGTTACCGTTTGTCTTAGATGTAACCTTATAGCCTTTAACGCCATTCTGCTTTGTCCATTGCCATGTGCATTTATCTATAAGTTCTTGCATCTCTTCTTTTGTCGGCATACGCCAACTTCCTCCCCAGTTGGTTGTAGCTGCGTCATATTGTGCGTTGCCTGAAATGTTGCTCATTTGCCTACCGTATGTTTTGCAGTTGTCTGAACTATAATTTGTTTTTGGCGTTGTTTCGCCCCATGCAAAATAATCACCGTAATCTTCAGGTTTATTTGCCCCAACATTATAGGTTGCCCATTTAACACTTAAGCCGAGGTCAACGTATTCGTAACCGTTATGTTCTTGTTTAAAAGTCAACTTCACACTGCTATCGCCTCCGTTTTGTGCAACGTTTATTGTCTTGGAAACAGTTTTACCGTTTCTTTCGGCTTTAATTTCATGAGAACCGTATGATAAATTTGAAGTTATTGGAGAAACGCCAACATAATTTCCGTCAACGTATATCTTGTCGCCAGACTGGCCAGTGCTTATGCTTATTTCTTTGCCGGTTTGTAGTTTTTCGTTTATTGTCAAGGTTTCACCTTCTTTAATATTTATGGTTTTCTTTACCTCAGCGCAGCCTTGTTTTGTAAGCTTCAATTCGTGTTCTCCAATCAAGATGTCTGAGATATAATTAGGTGTTTCTCCGTAATTTTTTCCGTCAATATAGATTGTAGCTCCCATAGGAGTGGTGTTAATGTCTATTTCACCGTATATTGGAGTTGGGGCTTCAAGTGTTATGGTCTTTGTCTCGCCCAGAACCAGGTCAAGGCTTTTCTTGCTAGCTCTATGGTTTGTTTTTTTAGCTTCAAAGATATGCGCTCCATCAGAGAGACGTCCTGTCCATTTTCCCTTGCCTTTATATTCTTCGTCAACGTAGATGTCAGACTGAGAGTCGGTGGTTATCGTCACGTTAACAAAGTTAGCACTCATGTCAAGAGTGGCGTTGGTGGTCTGTCCGTCGGTAACTGTAAAAGATTTCTCTGTCATCTTATACATATCCTTCATCACCATAACCTTATGTTCGCCGCTCTTGATCTTGTCGGTTTTTATTGGAGTAACGCCTATATATTCTCCATCAACAAAGGCCTTTGCTCCTTGTTCAGGGCTGCTGGAGATATTGATATATCCAAAGTTAGGACGCAGTTTCTTGTCTATCGTCGTTCTGTCAGTCACCGTCACGCTACCAGTTTCGCTGTGATACATATTACATTCTATTTTCCATGTATGTGTTGTTCCCACATCCACCGGTTTAGAGGCCTCTTGTGTGTTTAACAATTCATCGTCAATATAAACACGTGCATCCGCCTGGTCTGATTTCACAATGAGATAAGTCTTTTTGGGTTTAGCAGCTTCATCTGAAGTTACTGGTACAATAGGAATATACTGTAACACCATCTCGTATGTACAGAAATCGCACAATTTCTCTGGGAGGTAATATTTGCAGGTTCCATAGTCAGGGTGCATGATGTTGATGAAGGTGGCGTTTTCTGCAGAAATATAAATCCACATCTGCCCTGTCTTCGGTGTCTTGGTTATCTGAGTGGCGAGATTACCTTGGAACTTCAAGCGTAATCGTTCTTGTTCAGATATATTCTCTGTAGATATCTTTATCAATGCCATCGGCAAGTCGTTGCCATCCAAATGATCATATTTGTCATTCATCACAGCATTAGGCACATGCTTGAAACTTCCTTCCTTGACCTGAAGCTGAGAGAAAGCATTTAATGAAATAAATGCAAATATTATAAGTAGGATTCTCTTCATAATGAAATTATATTGAAGGAACAAATATAAAAAATCAGAAATTCAAAACCTCAGAAATCCAAAAATTTTGAGTTTCTAAGGTTCTGAGTTTCTGAGTTTCTATAATTCTAAAGTTCATTAATAACCTTCATAAGTTGTTCTCCCAATCCAATTGTGTAACCTTGTGAGATGAATACAATCTCGTTTTGTGTGTTAGCTACTATAAATATAGGAAGGTTGTTATTCTGAAGTCTCATATTAGAGACAACTTCTTTCAACATTGCGCCGTCTTCGATACCGAAGGTGAGGTTTTCTGGAAGACCTTGGAAGTTCTTGAGTTCGAAGTTTCTCTTATGTTCTTCGTTTTGGAACAAGAACACAAAGCTTCTACCCCATTTATCCAACTGGTCTTTGACAGCTGCGATATCTAACATCGCGTGTGTCGTTGGCTCACTGCCACCGTCCAAGAGACCGAGTACATAGAAGCCGCGACCTGTTGTCTGTAACAAGCTCTTGTCTTCTGTCTCACCTACTGGCATATATCTGTTTTCTGCGTTGAAGTTACCGATAATTCTGAGGCCTTTCTCTGGTTCTCTCATAATCAAGTCGATGTTAGTCGTCTTGTCTGATTCTATATTGAAGAAGGTAGTGCGTGCGAGTACGCTGCCGTCAGAGAGACGTGTTCCTGTTGTCATGACGTAATAGCCAGGGTCGAGGGCGAGACCGTTTTCAAATAATGTAGAATATTGTTCACCGAAATCCATTCCTGGGTCTTTTGCGTCATAAGCGAGCAAGTCGAATCTCTTGCCGTTGAACTTCTTGATAGAGAAATGTGTGTAATAACGAAGGTCTGTCAATGCTCCTGAAGGGACGTATTTCGCCATCAAAGTACCTTGACGTGTTGGAACTGCTTCTGTCACTTCTTCTTCAAAGTTAACATCAATCCAATTGTTATCTTTAAGATATTGAATCTTGCCTGTCACAGAGTCGATGCGTGAAGCGATGCCGAGAGAACGTGCCATAGAGACAAAGAATATTCCTCTTGAGCGATAGTCTGTCACCATTGACTTGATGACGCTTGTAGGCAACATAATGATACGAGCGTTGTTGTTTGCAGTGATATTATTCACTATCCATTCTACGAGTTCCTGTGGATTGTTTCTGAATTTCTCAGTCTGTTCCTTATCGAAATAATTTGAAAGTTCTTGTTTATAAGGTCTTATCATCTCACTTGAAACGCGTGGATTCAAGATGTAAGCGTTATATATCTCACCTTCGCCTTCTACTGTATAATCAAGGTTATCGACGAGGACATCCATAGTGACGTCGCGTAAGTCTTTATCGCTTATTTCTTTAAGAAGGTCAATAGCCATCTGACGTTTGTTGTTCTTCTCTGCGTAAGCGATGAAGTCGAGTATTGTCTGATAGTTACCCCATGATTTCTCTACCAAAGCAAGGACTTCCTTATCTTTTATGTCGCGTGGGAATGAAGCGATATAAGCGTTTCTTAATGAGTCTTCGTATGCGAAGCGGCGGTCATTTTCAGCGCGCATCTCTGCTGTCACCTCTGGCATCTTGGCGTTTTGTGCTGGAGGAGTGATGTCGTATTCTATAGTCATCTCATCGCCTTCTTTTTTATCTAACACGATGACGAGTTCGTCTTTCTCACCGAAAGGCATCTCTTCAAAACCGAACTTGCCGTCTTTTGTAGCGTAAGCCATCATGTCGCCATTGCCAGCTGTCATCCATGTCTCGCCGTTTTCGTCTGTTTTCTTCACAGCGACACTGCAGAATTCGCCATAGTTAAATATTTTGAACTCAACATTTACGTCTGGCAGTGCATTGCCGTTTTCATCTACCACTTTCACAATCATCTTTGATGTCTCTGCGTAATCATCAACAACATTGATTTCTGTATGATTTGGTGTTACGCTAATAACTTCTTCAGGGCCATAGTAACGACCGAATACGCGAGTGTGAAGGAGCAGCGCGCGTGATGCAGGAGCGTTGAACCAACCGAGGTCGAGCACTGGTTCTGGTTCGCAGGCACCGAGGAAATACCATTCGCCGTCGACGTATGCCTCAACCCAAGCGTGGTTGTCGTCACAGTGAGCCCAGCGAGGAGTGTAGACCTGACGTGCTGGAATACATATAGAACGTAATGCTGCTACAAGGAATGTAGACTCTTCACCGCAGCGGCCCCATGAAGTCTTCACTGTTGCAAGTGGAGAACTTGTTCTTGAGTCTGAGCCTTTGTAGTTGGCTTTCTCGTGACACCAGTGATTTACTTCTAGAACTGCGTCATACAATGACAAGTCTTTCACTCTGTCTTTCAATTCTTCATAGAACACGAAACGTGAGTCGTCGAGGTTTTCATTGTTTACTCTCACAGGCATCACAAAGTGATTGAATTCTCTTTCTGGGATGTCTTTACCCCAAGGCATCTCTTCTTTTGCCTTGAAAGCAGCTTTCACATTATTATGATAAAACTCTCCGCTATAGTCGGTGAGGTCGCCATCAAACATATAAGCATATAAAAATTCCAATGCTTCTTTCTCGTTAAGAGGCATGTCTTGGTCGAGGATTTTGAAATAATCTCCATTAGGGAATTCTGCCTTCTTAACTTCGAGGTCTTTCTTCACGTCAACTCTTTGCTGTGCATCAGAAATGAAATGACTTGCATTGTCTACACATGAGAACATCATGCTTATGACGAAGAAAGCCAATACTAAATTTTTAATCTTATTCATATTATTATGTTATTATGGTATTTATAATTATAAGACGCATCAATAATCATCATTGACGCGTCTTTTTTATTTTATAAGACGCATCAATGTGTGTTTATTTTCGGTAACATTGATACGTCTCTACAGTTATTCCTAATTATTTAACAGGTCTTTCTATACATTCGCTACGGTCAGGGCCGTAAGACACCAATGTGATAGGCACGCCTACATAATTTTCGATAAATTCGATATAATCGTTCAATTCGACAGGAATGTCTTTTTCTATCTTTTGGTTCCAGCCTTTGAAAGCTTTCAACACTGGAGTCATTGTCTGTGTGCAAGCGTCGAATGGAAGGAAGTCGATTTCTTCGTTTTTGTAGCTGTAAGCTGTAGCTGCTTTTATTTCTTCGAAGTCGTCCATAACGTCAGCCTTCATCATCATGAGGTCTGTCACGCCATTGAGCATAACAGCATATTTGAGAGCTGGAAGGTCGAGCCAGCCTGTACGGCGAGCGCGTCCTGTTGTTGAGCCGAATTCGTGACCGTTCTTACGTAACTTCTCGCCCACTTCGTCGAACAATTCTGTTGGGAATGGACCTGTACCGACGCGTGTGCAGTAAGCCTTGAAGATACCGTAAACCTTACCGATTTTGCTTGGAGCTACGCCGAGACCTGAGCAAGCGCCAGCAGCAATAGCTGATGATGATGTAACGAAAGGATAGCTTCCGAAGTCAACATCGAGGAGAGTACCTTGTGCGCCTTCAGCGAGAACGCGTTTGCCTTCTTCAATAGATTTATTGATGAAATATTCGCTTTCGATGAATTGGAACTGTTTCAAGAACTCGATAGCTTTGAACCATTCTTGTTCATATTGTTCAAAAGGCATGTTATCGAGTGTGAGAGTGCTCATATCGAAGTCGAGGTTTTTGATTTGAGCGAGGTGAGTGTTTTTAAGTCTCTCATAACGAGCCATGAAATCCTCAGCAGCGATGTCACCTATACGCAAGCCACGACGAGCTGTCTTGTCTGTATAAGTAGGTCCGATACCTTTTAAAGTTGAACCGATTTTATTTTTTTGAAGTGCTTTTTCGTTAGCAGCGTCGAGGGCGCGGTGTGTTGGGATAATGAGATGAGCCTTGTTTGAGATCAAGAGTCTGTCCTTGATGTCTATGCCGCTTACTGCGAGAGTATCAATTTCATCTTTGAATATCTTAGCATCGATGATGACGCCGTTACCGATTACGTTGACACAACCTTCGTTGAAGATACCGGAAGGAATTGTGTGCAAGACAAATTTCTTACCGTCAAACTCGATAGTGTGACCTGCGTTTGGTCCACCTTGGAAACGAGCTACTATATCATAATGAGGTGTAAGAGCATCGACGACTTTACCTTTACCTTCGTCGCCCCACTGCAATCCAAGAAGCAAATCTATTTTTGCCATAAGTCTTTATTGATTTTTAATAATTTACAAAAAACTAAGCTAAATATTGCTCTCGAACTGGAGCTTGTACGAAATTTAGAATCTTAAAATCTTAGAACTTTAAAAGCTTATATATGTCTTTTTAATGTTCTAGAATTCTAGAGTTTTAAAATTCTAAAATCATTTTCCTATTTAGCGTTCAAAATTAGTAAAAATCTCAGTACGTCAATAAAGAAAAAAATATATTTTTTCAAAAAAAAGTAAGTGGTTAACTGTCAAGGTTTCTTTCCATTCTCATAACCTTTTTAACGAGTTCCATTTTCCTTAAGCGGTCGATAACTGTCTCCAATTGACGTAAATTATTAACATAAAATGAGACCGTCACATCAACCATTCCGCCTTCGCTCTGCATCTTGATGGAATAGAGGTCAAGTTTGAAGTCGCCGCTAAGCACCGAGAACAATTCCGAGCCGAAGCCGAACTTATTGACGCCAGATATCTTCAAGGTCGCCATGAAAGCGATGTCTTCAGAGAACTGCCATTTAGCCTTGACGATATTCTTTCCGTATTTCGACATAAGTTCTATCGCCTTAGGACAATCTGGACGGTGTATCTGGACTGGCTGGTTAGGGAATGTGATAGCCACGACATCATCGCCAGGAATTGGATTACAGCACGTTGAGATTGTGTATCCCAAGTCATTCTCTTCATTTTCTGAAGTATCCTCTTTTGGAACAAATGTCTTTTCTGTCTTATTATTAGAACCCACCAAACCGAATGTCAATATCTTTAATAAGGAATTGGAATTATTATTTTCATTCTTGAAAACTGGTTCTATATCTTGGAAGGTAATCTTTCCTATTGCTATATTATAATAAAGGTCAATACGTCCTGCCAGACCAAGTCTCTCCACTACAAAGTTTCTGTTAGGCTTTGTGAATTCGACATTCAGTTTATCGAAATATTCATGGAGCTTGTCTTTTCCGTTTTCTTTAAACGACTTCCTGTAATCTTTTATTCCAGCTTTCAGACGCGACTTCGCCAATGAGGTAACCAAGAAGTCGAAACTCTTCTCTTGCGGATGCTGATATTGAGAGGTGATGACTTCTACCTGATCGCCCATATTAAGGACATAGTCGATGGTAGTCAATTTCTTATTTACATTTGCGCCAATGCAATGATTTCCGATCTCGCTGTGAATCATATATGCGAAGTCGAGGACGGTAGCGCCTTTCGGCATGCTCTTCATCTCGCCTTTTGGAGTGAAGACGAAAATCTCATCGCTGAACAAGTCGAGTTTAAAGCTATTGATGAATTCCACTGCCGACGAGTCGCTGGAGTTTGTCAAGTCGATAACATTATCAAGCCACGACTTAAGACTGTTTTCAGCAGCGTTGACATCGTTCTTATATTTAAGGTATGCCATCACGCCACGTTCTGCGATGATGTTCATCCTTTGCGTTCTTATCTGCGTTTCAATCCAGTTGCCCTGCTTGCTCATGAAGACAGCGTGAATTGACTCGTAGCCGTTTGTCTTAGGGAATGAGAGCCAGTCTCTGAGTCTTGAGTTATTCGGACGATAGAACATCGTCATCACGCCGAAAGTCTGCCAGCACTGAATCTTTTCCATATCAAGAGGACAGTCGATGATGATTCTCAGCACATAGGCATCGTAAATCTCATCCAAGGAAAGTCCGAATTTACGCATTCTTTCCCACAGGCTGCTTTGAGTTCTTTCGATGATTTTCAGTTCTGCCTTTATCCCTACCCTTTCGAACTCTTCTTTGATAGGAACGATAAATTCCTCCAGTTCCTTTATCTTCTTATCTCTAATATCATTGATCTGTAAAGATATAGACTCATAAACCTGTGGGTTGATATATTTAAGACATAGGTTTTCCAGTTCTGATTTTATTGCGAACAATCCGAGGCGGAATGCCAGAGGCGCGTAGAACGACACTGTCTCGGAAGCAATCTTAAGCTGCTTGTGATGAGCCATCGACTCCAATGTTCTCATGTTATGCAGTCTGTCTGCAAGTTTCACAAGGATGACACGGATGTCTTCAGACATGGTTTTCACAATCTTGCGATAGTTCTCAGCCTGAATGCTTTCTATGCTGTTTTGGAAGTCGATGCTGCTGAGTTTGGTGAGGCCTTTCACCACCCGAGCCACCTTAGGGCCGAACTCTTGCGAGATATATTCCACGGTATATTCGGTATCCTCGACAACATCATGCAGGAGAGCGCTTGTTATGGAAGTTGCTCCCATCCCGATCTCTTCAGCCACTATGATAGCAACTGCTATTGGGTGGAAGATATAAGGTTCGCCCGATTTGCGTCGAGCGTCTTTATGAGCCAAAGCCGCAAATTCATATGCTTTTTTAACAAGCTTAACATCAGCTTCTTTTTTCACACCTTTCCATGCTTCAAGCAGTACGTCGTACAGCCTGTCCATTTCAAGTTGCTCTTCCCTAGAATAAGTGTCTGGATAATTCATATTTTCAGCATTTGAACTTGCAAAGTTAATATGCTTTTTTTCCAAATGCAATAGGGAAAGTTAAAAAAAATTAAGAATAGTTTAAGGTTTAAAGTTATAAAAAAACTCAGAACCCCATTTCTGAGATTCTGAGTTTCTGAAATTCTAAGTTTCTAAAACCATTAGCCATTAACAGTAGCCATATGTGCGATAAGGTCTAACACCTTATTTGAATAACCGATTTCATTGTCGTACCATGAAACGACTTTTACGAATTTGTCTGTGAGGTATACACCAGCGTTAGCATCGAAGATTGATGTCAAAGTGCAGCCTAAGAAGTCTGAAGAAACGACAGCGTCTTCTGTGTACCCGAGAACGCCTTTGAGTTCACCTTCTGAAGCTTCTTTCATAGCTTTGCAGATAGCTTCTTTTGAAGCTGGTTTTTGGAGGTTGACTGTGAGGTCAACAACAGAAACGTCTAATGTAGGAACGCGCATTGAAATACCTGTGAGTTTGCCGTTCAATTCAGGGATGACTTTACCGACAGCTTTAGCAGCACCTGTTGATGAAGGGATGATGTTACCTGATGCAGCACGACCGCCGCGCCAGTCTTTCAATGATGGACCGTCAACTGTCTTTTGTGTTGCTGTAACAGAGTGAACTGTTGTCATCAAACCGCTCTCGATACCGAAGTTGTCGTGTAAAACTTTAGCGATTGGAGCCAAGCAGTTTGTTGTACATGAAGCGTTAGAAACGAATTGAGTTCCTTTAACGTATGTTTTTTCGTTAACGCCACAAACGAACATTGGAGTGTCGTCTTTTGAAGGAGCTGACATTACAACATATTTAGCACCAGCTTCGATGTGAGCTTGAGCTTTGTCTTTTGAAAGGAACAAACCTGTTGATTCAACAACGTATTCAGCTTCTACTTCATTCCATTTCAAGTTTGCTGGATCTTTTTCTGCAGTGATGCGGATTGGATTGCCATTGACGATGAGAAGGTTTTTCTCTACGTCGAAGTCTATTGTACCGTCGAATTGACCGTGCATTGTGTCATATTTCAACATATAAGCCAAATAGTCAACTGGACAGAGGTCGTTGATACCTACTATTTCAATATCATTACGAGTTTGAGCAGCTCTGAAAACGAAACGGCCGATTCTTCCGAAACCGTTAATACCAACTTTAATTTTTGCCATACTTTTTATAGTTTTTATAGTTTAACAAATCAAAAATATTATATGTTTTTAACACGCAAATTTAATTATTTTTTGGAAAAATTTATCAAAGAACACATCTTTTTTTTAAAAATTATCGTTTTTTCAAACCCACCCATTAAGCCCCAATTCCTAGCTCCTAATTTCAAACTCCTAACTAAAAAAAATCTATTGTCCGCAGTCTGTTATCTGTTGACTTTTTTATTATCTTTGCGCCAATATGGATAAGATTAGAAACTTTTGTATCATAGCTCATATCGACCACGGTAAGAGCACTTTAGCAGACAGACTTTTAGAGAACACTAAGACTTTGTCACAGAAAGAATTAGTCAATCAGGTTCTCGATGATATGGATTTGGAAAGAGAGCGCGGCATCACTATCAAGAGCCACGCCATCCAGATGAATTATATTAAAGATGGTGTCAACTACACCTTAAATCTCATCGACACTCCCGGTCACGTCGACTTCTCTTACGAAGTGTCTCGTTCCATTGCGGCATGCGAAGGTGCATTGCTAGTCGTTGACGCCACACAAGGCATCCAGGCTCAGACAATTTCCAACCTTTATATGGCAATGGAACACGACTTGGAAATCATCCCTGTCATCAACAAAATAGACATGGACAGCGCTAATCCGGAAATGGTAGAAGACCAAATCGTCGACCTCATCGGTTGCGACCGTTCTGAAATCTTACGCTGCAGCGCACGTAACAATATAGGCATTGAGGAAATACTCGAAGCTATCGTAAATAGAATTCCTGCACCAAAACGCGACCCTAACGCTCCGCTGCAGGCTCTCATCTTCGACTCTGTTTTCAACTCATACCGCGGCATCATCGCCTACTTCCGTATCTTCAACGGAACAATCCGCAAAGATGATCTCGTGAAATTCTTCGCAACGAAGATGGAATATAACGCTGACGAAATCGGCGTGCTTCAGTTGAAACAGGTTCCAAAAGACGAGCTCTCAGCTGGTAACGTAGGTTATATCATTTCAGGTATCAAGACTTCTTCTGAAGTTAAGGTAGGTGATACTATCACCCACGTCGAAACTCCTTGCGAAACTCCTATCGAAGGTTTTGAGCATGTCAAGCCTATGGTTTTCGCCGGTGTGTATCCAGTAAGCGCCGACGACTACGAAGAGCTTCGCTCCTCATTGGAAAAATTACAGCTCAACGACGCTTCTTTGGTTTGGGAACCAGAGTCATCAATAGCATTGGGTTTCGGATTCCGCTGCGGTTTCTTGGGATTGCTCCACATGGAAATCGTCCAGGAACGTCTCGACCGAGAATTCAACATGGACGTCATCACCACAGTGCCTAACGTTTCATTCAAGGCTTATCTCACCGATGGTGAAGTCATCGACGTTCATAACCCAAGCGGCTTGCCAGAAGTAACAAAACTCGACCATATCGACGAGCCATTCATCATAGCAGAAATCATCACAAAGAACGAATTCGTCGGCTCTATCATGAAACTCTGTATCGACAAACGTGGCGTCTTGATGAATCAGACTTATCTCACAACAGACCGCGTCGAACTTAAGTTCCAGATGCCTTTGAGCGAAATCGTATTCGACTTCTACGATAAATTAAAATCTATATCAAAAGGTTACGCTTCTTTCGACTACCACATCGCTGGTTACCAACAAGCAAGTCTCGTCAAGTTAGACATCATGTTGAACGGCGAAGTCGTCGATGCCTTGTCAACATTGATTCACCGCGACAATGCTTACGCTTTCGGACGTAAGATGTGTGAAAAGCTGAAAGAGCTTATCCCACGTCATCAATTCGACGTTGCAATCCAAGCTTCTATCGGTGCTAAAATCATCGCGAGAGAGACAGTACGTCAGGTTCGTAAGGACGTTACAGCAAAATGTTATGGCGGTGACGTCAGCCGTAAACGCAAGCTCCTCGAAAAGCAGAAAGCTGGTAAGAAGAGAATGCGTCAGATCGGTAGCGTAGAGGTTCCACAATCAGCATTCTTAGCTGTGTTGAAACTCGATTAATTAAGACTACAGACAACGGACAACAGTTTTTGTCCACGATATAATATAAGGATGCCACAATAAAGTGACATCCTTTATTTTTATCCACAAATAAACACGAATTGGCACTAAACATATTTTTCCTCCAAAACACGAAAAAAAAATTCCGCACAGCTCTTTAATGCCATGCGGAATAAATTTAAATGTATCAAATAAATTGAATGCGCTTCGCGTTTATTTTATTACTGGGCGTACACTCTGACCGTTGTCGCGGAGGTTGCAGCTCCTTTAAGTATTATCTGTTATAAACGTGAATATCGAATTTCAAGTCCCTCTTCTTCTTGTCTTCCGGTTCGAAGATTATGGTCTTTGTCACATTTGGAAGTACATCGAAGTAGTTTGTTGAGAACTCACCTTGTTCTGTTGTTGAGACGAATACATCTTTAACAAACACCTTGGAGTCAAATTCGAGAATATATTTTCCATCAGCGAATGTGACCTTAGGTTCAAGTTCCGTCTTGATAAGTTTCAAGTCCTTTGGATATGTGAAGAAATGCAAGCGTTCGCTCAAGACTGTATCTTCTTCCATAAGGATTATGCGAGCATAGCACTCAGCCTTTCTTTTCTTAGACACTCTGACATTGATATCTTGTGGATATCTATAACAGCTGTTTGCCTTAAGATCTATCATCTCTGAAAATGCAAACATCTGATTTCCTTCCATATCTTCAACCAAGATACGTATTCTTCCATTTATGTCACGCTGCAAGTCATTGCATACCCATAGATTATGCATGCCATTATCAGCGTCATCCATACCTAATAATATAGGCGCGTACATCTCGCTGAGTTTATAATGGAAGGCCTTCTTATTTCCGTAATAATCGACAGAAGCCCATGATATTGATGGCCAGGCGTCGTTGAGTTGCCAATAGAGCGAACCCATGCTGCGAGGACGTGAACTGCGTTGTGCAGTGATTGCCACATCCATACCGTAAGCCTGTGAAAGCTGGCTTAAATAAACATAATCTTCAAAGTCTTTTGGCTCGCCGAAATATTTAACAACATGTTCTTTGATGAGTTTTTCGCCTCTTGGATGTTTCTGGTGCGCCTGGATAACAGGATTATCAAAATCGATGTTTTCGTCAATCATAGCAAGTGTTGACATTGAAGGATATGACTGATAACCGAACTCGCTGTTGAAACGGCCAACCTTTTCACGATACATCTCGTAAGGAAGTTCGCCCCACCATACGCCCCAGTAGTGTACGTCACCTTCAACCAAACTAACAGCTCTACCCCATCCGTTCTTAGGAGAACTTGGCCAGTAAGGTCTCGACTTGTCATTAGTCTTGACGACTTCATCCAAAATAACTTCAAAGAGTTTGTCGTAACCATCTTTCATTTCCCTATATTCCTCATCAGACCAGCCCATTGAGTTTTGCCAGCCCCAGTTGTAATAACCTTCGCTGATTTCATTGTTGCCGCACCATAATGCAAGTGAAGGATGGTTCTTCAATCTTATCACTTGTTCTGTGGCCTCTTCTTTGACATCATCAAGGAATGCATCAGTATAAGGATATGTTGAACCGATGAACATGAAGTCTTGCCATACAAGGATACCGAGACTGTCGCAGATGTCGTAGAAATAATGAGGAGGATAGATACCGCCGCCCCAGATACGCAGCATGTTCATATGAGCGTCGCCTACACATTGTTCAAGAAGTTTTTGAGTTCTTTCTTTCGACATCCATGAAGTAATCATATCTTCTGGAATATAGTTGGCACCTTTCATATATAAAGGTGTACCATTCACTTTGAAATAGAAAGCAGTTCCGATGCTGTCTGGTTCCTCAACCATCTCGATCGTACGAATACCCATTTTAATATCCCTTTCTTCGATGATATTTGCGTCATCAAGCATCTTAACATTAAAGGTGTACATATTCTGCTCACCCAACTCATTAGGATACCACAACTTAGGATCTGCTACCTCAAATGGGAATGAGAAATAGTTGCTGCCTTTTTCAAGCTGGACCTTATTATCAAAAATCTTTACATTATCTTGGAAAAGCTGCAATGTTACATCATGTTCTTTATCTGCATCTATATATGCCTCAAAGCACAAGTCTGCCTTATCTTCTTGAATTGCAGTCGTGATGATTGTTGCAGAATTCATCGTTGAACGAGTCCATGCCTTAAGATATACTGGTTGCCAGACACCCATATTCATATAACGAGGAGCCCAGTCCCAACCATTCTGATAAGCAGACTTACGCATAACTGCATACTTCTCCGGAAAACGAAGAGGATAAGTCTCAATAAGACTATCTCTCACCTTGTCAAAAGGATAGAACTTGATTTTGATATTATTGCTTTCTTCTTTTAAAATATCTTCAACATTACAAGTCCATTTCTTGAACATATTGTCTGCATAGAACAAATGCTCGCCATTGAGCCATACATCTGCGTATGTGTCAAGACCTTCAAATACCAGTTCTACAACATCCTCACCCATAATATCTTCATTGGCATCGAAGTTCAATGTGTAAACCCATTCACGCTGTGGAATCCATTGCAAAGAAGGTTCCACATCGCTATAGTAAGGATGAGGTATAAGACCTTCCTCATACATATCTGCGATTATCACTGACGGAACATCAACCTGCATATTAATATCTAAGGTGTCAGTCGTGACATTCCAAGAGTCGTTTAGATTTTGAATCAAAGGATTGGCATGTTTCTCAGCACAGGAGAACAACATCAGAAGCGCTGCGATTACAAACAAATTACGAATTTTCATAATATTCCCTTTTATTAAAAAAATCAGTTAGTTATAATTTGGTTTATTGTCAATTTTCTAATTTGTAAAATTATGGTAAAACAATGCGATAACAAAGCATCCGCTTCACTTTAACCATTATTTAACAATCCTTAACAATATTTAACATTTCCTTGATAAGTGAAGGTGATGACACTTTCCAGCACATAGCAGCGCCTGTATTGTCAACTTTCTCAGGATAAAGGTTTTGACCATAATTTTCAACATCCACTGTCAAAGAAGCGTGGCAATTTGAAACGCCTGTTTCGTTAATGATTTTTGAGACATTATTTACATTAACGCCACCGCCTGCCATAATCTTAATCTTATCGCCATACTGTTGCTGCATCTTTGCAATCATCTCTATACCATCTACAGCCTTTGGTTTGCAACCTGAAGTAAGCACTTTATCAAAGCCTAAGTCAACCAAAATCTGCAATGCTTCGAGAGGATTGTTGCAAGCATCGATAGCACGATGGAAGGTGAATTTCATTCCTTCGCCAGTCTTCATCATAGCCTTGATCTTATCTACGTCCAAATCGCCGTTCTCTGTCAAAGCGCCGATTACAACACCTTCGTAACCAAGTTCTTTTATCAATGCGATATCTGTACACATCATCTCGAGTTCAGCGTCATTATATATATAATTTCCAGAACGAGGACGGATAAGCACCCTGACAGGTATCTGCATGTCTGCAGCGACTTTCTTCAAAGTTCCGTATGAAGGTGTCACGCCGCCGACTTCCAAAGACTCGCATAACTCAGTGCAATGTGCTCCATTTTCTTGAGCGTTAATCACTGATTGATAACCATTTGTACAAATTTCTATTCTTACCATATATATAATTATTTATTATCTATAAAACCTTGCAAAAATAACACTATTTATTAAAATATAACAGAAAAATATCAAGTTATCGGTAATATTTTTAAAGACAACGGAATTTTATAAATAGTCAGCGGTCATAAGACCAAAGACAACGTTTTTTTTAAAATCTCAGAAGTTCAGAATCTCAGGAACTCAAAATCATTTTGATTTTCTATTTTTTCATTTTCTGAAGTTTTGAGTTTTTGAATTTCTGAATTTTTATTCTTTTGAGTTTCTTAGAAAAAGCACTGTCTTTTTTGTATCTTTGCAGAAAATAAAATTAAGACGTGATTTATCCTAAAGATTTTGAGAATAAGATTGGTTTTAAGTCGGTAAAGAACAGACTTACAGAGTTGTGCATCAGTGAGATGGGAAAAGAGTTCGTGGAAAAGATGCGTTTCTGTCCCGACATTGAGAAAATAAAGACACGCCTTTCGCAGATAGAAGATTTTCTATCTTTATTGCAAAACGGAGTCCCATTCCCTATCAGAGACTATAACGATTTGCGCAGCGAATTCAAGCATCTCAGCATAGAAGGCACCGTTATCAGCGTTGAAAGTCTTTTTGCTTTAAAGCCAACACTGACAGCATTGTCATACGTTTTCAACTTCTTCAAGTCTGAATCAGCTGATAAGGTCAAATCACTCAAGGCACTAGCGACTGGCATTGAAATAGACCGACATCTTTTCACCGAAGTCGTACGTCTCATTGACGACAAAGGCGAGATACCTGACAGCGCTTCTCCAGACCTCGCTGAGATACGTCGCGAGATAAGAAAGAAACAGACTTCCATCGACCGCCGTATGCGCAAGATACTCACCGATGCCAAAGCAGCAGGCTGGACTGACAGCAGTGCCGAACTTACCATACGCGACGGACGTCCTGTGATTCCAGTGAAAGCAGCCGACAAAAGAGCATTGCGCGGTTTCATCCACGACGAATCCGCAACAGGACAGACTGTCTACATAGAACCAGCAGAAATCTTTGACACCAACAACGAAATCAGAGAGTTGGAATATGCAGAACGTAGAGAGATAAATAAGATTCTGCTTGCTTTCACACAACTTATGCGTCCTGAAATCCCTGAACTTCTCAAGGCATGGAACCTATTAGGGCTCATCGACTTCATCAGAGCAAAGGCTTTGTTAAGCCACGAATACAAATGCGTCATCCCTGAGATAAAGGACGAGCCAATGTTTCTCTGGCGTCAGGCTCGACATCCTCTATTGGAACAAAAACTGAAGTCACAAAACAAACAGATAACACCTTTAGATCTAAGCCTCGACAAAGACAACAGAATACTCGTCATCTCTGGTCCTAATGCCGGCGGCAAGTCAGTATGTCTTAAGACCATTGGCTTAGTTCAATACATGCTTCAGTGCGGCCTAGCCGTTCCGATGGAAGTAGATTCTAAATGCGGCATCTTCCACGACATGTTCATCGACATAGGCGACTCTCAATCTCTTGAGAATGATTTGAGTACTTACAGCTCTCACCTTCTCAACATGAAGGAATTGCTGAGTCACGCTAACAAACGCACATTATTCTTAATTGATGAGTTCGGAACAGGAACAGAGCCACAACTCGGCGGTGCAATAGCTGAAGCCATCTTATTGAAACTTAATGAGAAGAAATCGTTTGGGGTAGTTACCACTCACTACGCTAATCTGAAATTGTTGGCCGACAATCATCAAGGCATCGTCAATGGTGCGATGTTGTTCGACACCAGGTTCTTGCAGCCTCTTTATGTGATGATGACTGGCAAACCTGGCAGTTCATTCGCATTTGAGATTGCAAAGAAAATCGGTTTCCCACAAGAGATACTCAACGACGCAGCCGAGATTGGCGGCAAGGAACACCTCAATTTCGACCAACAGCTTCAACAACTTGAAATTGAAAAGAAAGAAGTTCGCAAGAAAGAATATGAATTAAAGGTAGCCGACAACCTCCTCAATGAAGTCGTTACAAAATACAAGAACTTACTCAGTGACTTAGAGAAGAGAAAGAACACTCTTTTAAAAGACGCCAACAAAGAAGCACAGTCGCTCATCGACAAGGCCAACGCCAAGATAGAACGCACCATTCGCGAAATCAAAGAAGCTCAGGCCGAGAAAGAACGTACTAAGGAACTGCGTCAGGATTTGAAAGGAATGAAGCAGCAGCTTGAAGAAGACGCCAAAGTAATTTCTAAGAATCTTAAGATAGAAGATAAAGAAAAGAAAAACGAACAAGACCTGCAGGTCGGCAATATGGTTCGTATCAACGAGATGGAAATCGTCGGCGAAATCGTCGCTATCAGCGATACAGACATCACCATCGAATTCGGCAGCGTAAAACTGAAAACGACAGCCGACAAAGTCGTGAAGATTAGCAAGAAGGAAGCGAAGAAATCTGTCAGCAATCCGACATATCTCCGCAAGGCGATAATGGACGACATCAATGAAAAAGCCGCTAACTTCAACCTTACTTTAGACGTAAGAGGAATGCGCGGCGAAGAAGCACTTGATGCTGTAGCGAAATATATCGACGACGCATCATTGTTATGCATCAAGAACATCAGCATCTTACACGGAAAAGGCAACGGAATCTTACGTCAGCTGATACGTCAACAACTCAGCAAGATGTCATGTGTACAACAGATGCAAGACGCAAGTTTAGAGACAGGTGGTCACGGAATTACAAGAGTGACGCTGAAATAAATTTAAAATTGAAAGTTTGTAGGGACGTGATTTATCGCGTCCTATTTAATTTCGCATTATATAACAAAGATATCCAACCTTATAAACATTAAACAAGAACAAAGACGGACTCTTGCCTAAGAGATTGCATTCCAACGGTTTTCTCAACATTCTAAAGACAAGAGAAACCAAAGAGTCTAAATGCCACTTGTGCAGTCTGTCACAAAAGCGCAACACTCTTACGTGCGACAATAATATTTCTTTATGTTTTTTAAGATTCTCTATGCTGCGACGTGTCTTTGAAAGGAACGCCTCATTTGTATCCGGAACGTCGTGATATATAGGATTATCAATATGAATGAGGCTATACCCCTTCTCTCCTATTTCCTTGCCAAAGAACGTATCCTCGTGACCATATTGAGTAAACGCCTCATTAAAGCGCACCTTCATAAAAACATCACGCGAGATTAGGAAACTGAGCGTGCGGAACTCTGCATACGGGTCTTTCATACGATGCTCTACAGTCGAAGCCTCTACTTGGCTGCCATATTTATATCTTAAAGTACACTCCGGAGAAGGAGGCGTTTCACGAAACATCAAACCGCCGCAAACCACATCACTGTTTAAGGAAGCATCTAGATATGCCTTTATAAAATTATCGTGAACAGGATATACGTCAGAGTCAAGGAATAACATCTTATCGTATTGAGCCTCATCAGCAAGAAGGTTACGTATACGAGCTATTCCAACATTATTTTCCAATTGAACGAAACGACAATTTGGCAAGTCATTGATAACTCTATTAGAGTTACGTTTTTCAAGATCAGGAGAAGCATCGTCCATGACTACCACCTCAGCAACGATTCCACATGCTGATATCTGACGTTGCAACTCTGTTGCTAAACCCGTACAATCGTAATTATATGTAGGAATTAATACTGAAAGCATATTTTGCAATTATGTTAAACCTCAAAAATGATAAGATTACAAAGATATAAATAATTTCAAAGTTTGAATAAGACTTATCCAACAAAAAAAGAACCCCAGAAAATTTCTGAGGTTCATATTTCTAGAGTTCTAGAATTTTAAAGTTCTAAAGCTTTCTTGATATCTTCTACTGCGTCAAGTTTTTCCCAAGCGTAGAATTCTACGTTCTTGTAGATTTTGCCGTCTTCTTTGAAAGTGTCTTTATCTTCGTAGAATACTTCAACTTTACCCAATCTGCAGTCGCGACCGAAGTGACCGTATGATGCTGTTGGTTCGAAGATAGGGTTCTTCAAGCCGAATCTCTTGACGATAGAATAAGGACGAAGGTCGAAGATGCCTCTCAAGCGTTCTGCTATTTCAGCATCGCTCATCTTCTTGCCGTTTTCAGCTTTAACGTGAGATGTGCCGTTTGTGTTGACATAGAAACCAACAGGCTGTGCAACGCCGATAGCGTAAGCTATTTGAACAAGAGCTTCGTCGCATGCGCCAGAAGCCACGAGGTTCTTAGCGATATGGCGTGCTGCGTAAGCTGCTGAACGGTCAACCTTTGAAGAGTCTTTACCTGAGAAAGCGCCGCCACCATGAGCACCGCGACCGCCGTAAGTGTCAACGATGATTTTTCTACCTGTGAGACCAGTGTCGCCATGAGGACCGCCGATGACGAACTTGCCAGTTGGGTTAACGAACAACTTCATATCAGGCTTGAAAAGAAGCTTAACGCGTTGTGGCAAAAGTTTCTTCACTCTTGGAAGAAGTATTGTTCTTACGTCGTGTTCGATAGTGCGGATCATAGCTTCGTCATCATCGAGGAACTCGTCATGTTGAGTTGAGATAACGATTGTGTCAATGCGGAGAGGTTTCCAATTTGGACCATACTCTACTGTCACTTGAGACTTAGCATCTGGACGAAGATATTTCATCTTCTTGCCTTCACGACGAATCTGTGAGAGTTCGTGCAATAAGATATGAGACAATTCTATTGTAAGAGGCATATAAGAGTCTGTCTCTTTACAAGCGAAACCGAACATCATGCCTTGGTCGCCAGCGCCTTGTTCTTCTTCAACCTTACGTTCAACGCCACGGTTGATGTCTTGTGACTGTTCGTGAATTGCAGAGATGACACCGCATGATTTGCTGTCGAATTGATATTCTGCCTTGTTATAACCGATACGTTCGATAACGCGACGTGCTGTCTTTTGAATATCTACATAACCTTCAGATTTGACTTCACCTGCGATGACGGCAAGACCTGTTGTAACCAATGTCTCGCAAGCAACTTTAGACTCAGGGTCCTGACGAAGCATTTCGTCCAAGACCGCGTCTGAAATTTGATCGGCCACTTTATCTGGATGGCCTTCTGATACTGATTCTGATGTGAAATAATAGCCCATAACAAATTAAATTTTTTTGTGTTAAAATAATTAATTTGCGGTAAGTTTGAGATTGAAATAGTGAGGAAAAAAACATTGTTTTAGCATTTTTTTCTCGTGGTTGCAATCAATCAAATCTTTCCACGTTTTGTAGGTGCAAAGATACAATAGTTTTTTCAAACGTGTATGCTTTTTAAGTAGAAAAATATTATTTTTGCAAAAAATAGAAACAGACATGTCGATAATAGTTCAAAACGTTACTAAACAATACGATAATCAATTAGCGCTCAACGACGTATCATTAACAATAGGCAAAGGAGAAATCGTCGGATTACTAGGTCCTAATGGCGCAGGAAAATCCACTTTGATGAAGATCATAACATGCTTCATCCCTCCTACCAAAGGAACTGTCAGCGTTGAAGGTTTCGACATCTGGGAACAGTCGATGGAAGTACGTAAGCGCGTAGGTTATTTGCCAGAACACAACCCATTGTATTTGGACATGTATGTTAAAGAATATTTAGGATTTGTCGCTGGCATACATCATATCACAGGACAAGAAGCCAGCAAGCGCATCAACGAGATGATTGAGATGACAGGTCTCGGCGTTGAGATGCACAAGAAAATCGGAGCATTATCGAAAGGCTACAGACAACGTGTTGGTCTGGCACAAGCCATGATTCACAACCCATCGGTATTGATTCTCGACGAGCCTACTTCAGGTCTAGACCCTAACCAACTGATCGACATCAGACGCCTGATTAAAGATTTAGGCAACGAAAAGACAGTCTTATTATCGACACACATCATGCAAGAAGTGGAAGCGCTCTGCGACAAAGTCATTATTATTAATAAAGGTGTAGTCGTCGCCAACGACAATATCGAGAATCTGACCAAGGAATCCGACAATGTGCTGGTAGTGGAATTCGATGGAAGAGTCACTGCAGAAATGCTGAAAGACATAGTTGGATTGAAGCAGGCGAAAGCCATCCAGGACAACCATTGGATTTTAGAACCAAAGTCAGATTTAGACATCAGGCAAGACCTCATGCGCTGGGCTATTAATAATAATGTGATAATAAAAAGCATGCAAAGAGAAGAGACCAGCATTGAAGAATGCTTCCAGAGACTGACAAGAGTTTAAACATTTAGAAATTCAGAACTACAGAATCTCAGAAATTCAAAAGTTAGAAACACAAAAAATCATGTGTTATTATAAGTTTCAATCTTTCTGTTTTTTTGAGATTTTGAGATTTTGAGATTTAAAAAAAAAAATGCTCTATCGTATTGTTTTATAAGAAAAAAAGTTTTAATTTTGCACCCTGTTTTACAGAATAGAAAACAAATGTTGAATTAACAGCATAAATTATTATTAATCAAATGGATACATTAAGTTACAAAACAGTTAGCGTCAACAAAGAAAATGCCAACAAGAAATGGTACATCGTTGATGCTGAGGGCCAAGTACTTGGTAGATTAGCTTCAGAAGTAGCACAGGTCCTAAGAGGTAAGAGGAAGACATGCTTTACTCCCCACAGTGATTGTGGCGACAATGTCATAATTATCAATGCCGAGAAAGTCGTCCTCACCGGCAAAAAATTAACAGAAAAG
>JAZKYG010000076.1:0-7289 GCA_045612025.1 Bacteroidales bacterium | reverse complement strand
GAAAAGAAAGATATTAATTAACAATAAAAAATAGTGTAAAATGGCACATCCTAAGAGAAGACAGTCTCACACAAGAGGCGCTAAAAGAAGAACACATTACAAAGCAGAAGCTCCAACATTAGCAGTATGCAAAGAAACTGGTACAATCCACGTTTATCACAGAGCTTACTACGTTGACGGTGACTTATACTACAAAGGTAAGTTAGTCATGGAAGGTGCTAAAAAATAATCTTTGATTTAGCATTTTACTTAAACGAGTTTTTGTTTAATAAGAATAAATTTGTTTCGTCTATATGATGGAACAAATTTTTCTTTTTAAGACAATTAAAAACCCCACCTCTACTCGAGAGGCGGGGAAAAACAATATAAAGATTATGAAAAAAATTCGGCGTTTAAACTATATATTAAACGCCGTTTCTTTTTAAATATTATAAAAAAGTGATTTTTTTCGTTGTGATAAAAACAAGTATTGATTTAAGATTTTTCAATATTTGTTGAAACTCACTTATAGGTTCATAGACTTATAGCTTCAAATCCTCCGTTTTTAAAGCACATAGTTTCTTTATATCCAGCAGCTTTCAAGGCGTCTTCTGCTTCTTTGAAACATAATGTCAACTCTTCAGCCTTGTGCGAGTCGGAACTTATCACGACCGGTACATTCATCTCACGCATAATTGGCAAAAGCCATGTCGATGGATAGAAGTCAGTGCTGCGTTTCTTGTATATGCCTCTTGTGTTGACCTCAACGATTAAAGACTTCTCCTTGATTAAAGTCAGTGTCTCCAAAACTAAGTCGCGATACCATTTGTCATTTTCGGTGAAATATCTGTCGCGGTTATGCATCTTGATCTTGTCGAAGTGACCTACGATGTCAAACTCTTCGGTCTCTATCATCTCATTGTATTGATAGAAAAATGTCTTGACGCCATTTTTAATGTCACCGCCATAATAATTAAAGAGGCCTTCGTCATAAGTTTCTACCTTAGAACCGTCGATGAACCATAATTTATTTATGTCATTGCCGACGAGGTGGACAGAACCGATCATATAATCTAGTCCGAATTCTTCTTTTGTTTTCTTGAAATCTTTAACGATTCCTGGAATGAAGTCCATCTCCATTGAACAATAAATGTCGATTTGTTCTTTATATTTTTCTTTTAAAGACTTTATAGTAGAGATGTAATTCTTTACGTTATCATTCTTTATCGCAAAGGAATTCTCGAAAGGAACAGGGGAGTGGTCTGAGAAACCAAGAACTTTCAATCCCTGGTTGATGGCTTCCAAGACCACTTCTTCTGGTGTAGATTTTCCGTCGGAGAAGATGCTGTGTGTGTGTAAGTTGAATTGTTGCATCTGTTAATTATATTACAGTATCAATGACTTTATACACTTTATCGCCGCGACGAACGACGTCTTTTGCAGGTATTGAGCAAAGTTCGCCTTTTTCTGTAGAATCTACAGCTTTCAAGTCGACTCTTATTTCTGAGACTGTATCTTCATAGACACCTGTTGTAGGACCGATAATCATAATGTCGTCACCGACTTTAAGGTCTTGTGTTTCCATCCTGATTTCAGCAACGTTGATTTTTCCGAAGAAGTTTGTTACTGTACCTACGAATATCTTTGTCTTTGTTGCTTGAGAACCGTAACGTTGAGTCCATTCGCCAGTCTTTCTTCCGAGGTAGTAACCATCCCAGAAGTCGCGGTTGTACACGCTGCGTAGACGTTCTGTCCATGCTGCTACTTTCTCTTCTGTGAACTCGCCGTTTTGTATTGCCTTGACTGCTTCGCTATATACGCCTACGGTTACCTTTGTATATTCAGGGGAACGTCCGCGGCCTTCTATCTTCAAGATTTTCACGCCAGCGTCGAGTACTCTGTCGAGGAATGGCAAAGTACATAAGTCCTTAGGTGACATGATATATTCATTGTCTATATTCAAAGTTATTTCTTTGTCACGGTCTTGTACTGTATATCCGCGGCGGCAAGGTTGTACGCAAGCTCCTCTGTTAGCGGAAGTGTTGAAGTTGTCGAGACTGAGGTAGCATTTGCCTGAGACTGCCATACATAATGCGCCGTGGCAGAATACCTCAATGCGGATGAGCTCGCCTTTAGGACCTCTGATATTTTGTTCTTCGATTTTTCTTGTGATGGCTTTAACCTGATCAACGGATACTTCACGAGCGGTCACCATAACGTCAGCGAATTGTGAATAATATCTGATAGCCTCGATATTGGTGATGTTGCATTGTGTTGACATGTGTACTTCAACGCCGATTTGACGAGCGTATTGGATTACGCTTTGGTCGGATGCGATGATGGCTGAGATGCCGTTAGCTTTCACTGCATCGACGAGCTGTCTCATGTCGTCGAGTTCTTCGTCGAATACTACAGTGTTAATTGTAACGTAGCTCTTTACGTTGTTCTCGTTACAAATAGTAGCGATTTTGTTGAGGTCGTCGAGAGTGAAGTTCTTTGCGGATTTTGAACGCATGTTCAGACGGCCGATGCCAAAATAAACAGATCCTGCGCCTGCTTGGATGGCTGCTGATAAGGCTTCGTAAGAACCTACCGGCGCCATTATTTCAATGTCGTTATAATTGTTTTTCAATGTTGATGTCTTTAATATATGTTAATTATTTTATTCTTTCTTTGAGAGCAGCTGCTCTTTCTTCGTAGCCTTGCTTGCCTAAAAGAGCGAACATGTTTTTCTTGTATGCTTCAACGCCAGGTTGGTCGAATGGATTTACTTCCAACATATAGCCGCTTAAGGCGCATCCCATCTCGAAGAAATAGATGAGCTCGCCTATTGTTGATGCTGATATCTCAGGAATTTGAATGACGATGTTTGGAACACCGCCGTCAACGTGTGCTAATGTTGTTGCAGTCTCTGCTGTGCGGTTGACTTCCGACAGACGTTTGCCTGCGATGTAATTAAGTTGGTCGAGGTCGTTGTCTGCTAAAGGAATTCTTATTTCCTTAGTTGGCTTTTCTACAGAAATGATTGTTTCGAATAAGTTACGTAAACCGTCTTGAATATATTGACCCATTGAGTGAAGGTCGGTAGTGAAGATGTCGGATGCAGGGAAGATTCCTTTTCCGTCTTTGCCTTCGCTTTCGCCGTAAAGCTGTTTCCACCATTCAGCTATATATTGCAGACGAGGTTCATAGCTGACTAAAATTTCGTTAGTTTTTCCGTCGTGATATAAAGCTTGGCGAGCGACAGCATATTGAGCTACTACATTATTGCAGTTCTGATTTTCTTTGCAATATGTTTCCATAGCTAAAGCTCCATTGATGAGCTGTTCGATATCAATGCCTGCGACTGCTATAGGAAGGAGACCTACAGGAGTGAGTACTGAATAACGGCCGCCTACATTATCAGGTACGATATAGGTTTTGTAGCCTTCATTATTGGCGAGAGTCTTAAGTGCTCCTCTTTCCTTGTCGGTGATGGCTACGATACGGGTTTTAGCTTCTTCTTTGCCGTATTTATTTTCGATGTGGTTTTTCAAGATACGGAAAGCTACAGCTGGTTCTGTTGTTGTTCCCGATTTGGAAATGACAGCCATAGAATAATCTTTTGCATCGAGAAGTTCCAAGAGTTCTACCAGATAATCTTCACTCATGTTATGTCCTGCATAAACTACTTGAGTGTTTCCTGGTTTGTTAATCAATGCACTAAACTGATGTGAGAGTGCTTCAATGACAGCTCTTGCTCCGAGATAGGAACCTCCAATTCCAACAACGACGAAGATTTCTGATTTATTACGAAGCATCTCGGCTTGATCCTTAATGTCTTGGATGAACTCTTTGGTCATTTCAGAAGGAAGAGTTGTCCATCCTAGGAAATCATTGCCCGCACCTGATTTATTATATATGGTGTTGAAGGTGTCTTCAATTTTGTTATTGAAATGGCGAAGCTGATCATCATTGATGAAATTTTTAATGTGCTTCAGGTTAGTGCTAATTTGTACCATGATAATAAGTATTTATATTATGTTGCGAAGTTACAACATATTTTCATAAAAAAGTATTGAAATGATAAAAAAAAGAGACCATCCTTGAGAAGGATGGTCTCGAGAACCAAAAACCAAAATTTATGAAACCTTACGAATGATAGGTATCATTCGCGTTGCAAATATATATAATTTTTATCAAATCTAAATAAAAATTAACTAAAAAAGCAAAAAAAATAAGAATTTGTGTTAAAAATTACAAACAGCTATAAAATTTTTAAATTTTCATTTGGAAAAAGATATGTTTACATTTTATATTTGTAAAGAAAAAGCGATTAAGTGGTAAAATTTTTAGAGAGTTGTGATTAAAACTAACTTAAAATGATTTATGTATAAACTGTGTTGAATGAAAAAGAGCGTGAAAATTCTATTAGTAGAGGACGATAAGAATTTGGGATTTATTCTGAAGTCCTATTTGATTGTAAAGGGTTATCCAACTGTTTTGTCACTTAATGGTCTAGAAGCATTGGAGCGTTTCGAAAATGAAGCTTTTGATTTCGTTATACTGGATACATTATTGTCAGGTATTGACGGCTATACCTTGGCAGAGAAAATAAAGCAGTATGACAAAGAAGTTCCTATCGTTTTTATAAGTTCTAAGACTTCAAGGGCAGATGTGTCTAAAGGATTCGAAGTAGGTGCTGATGATTTTATTAGCAAACCTTTCAGTATTGATGAGTTGTTTGAACGTGTCAATGCTATCTGCAAGAGGACCGTTTTAAAAACAAAGAATCAGCATGTCTACGAATTAGGTTCATATACTTTTGACGGAATTCGTCATGTGCTGATAAGGAATGGAACCGTGAAGAAACTTACAAATAGAGAGTTAGACTTGTTATTCCTGTTTTGTGAATACAAAAATCGTATTGTCGAGAGGTCTATAGCTTTACAAAGGATCTGGCATAAGGAAAATTATTTTACCGCCAGAAACATGGATGTCTATATTGCCAAGATCAGGAAGTTGTTTAAAGACGACCCTAGAATTGAACTTCAAAACATACATGGCGTAGGTTATAAACTCGTTGTCAAGGAATAGACTATTCCTCAATAATGCGGTTCCTATAAGATGAGTAAGGAAAACGTGAACCTATTTTGGCTTCCCAATATGTGATGTTGACAGAAGCTGCTGGGATAGGGTTTGTCTTGTCGTTTATTATCTTCCAGAAATGATCTGAACTAGGACCTTTGTTGGTGTTTGTCAGAATGATAATGGTTTTGTCGTTCACGTCATCTCTGATGAAGAACGAACGGTATGCCTTCCACCATCCATAGTGATAGTAACATCCTGGGTGTTTGCTTGGTATTCTCCATCCGAAGCCATAGTTGTCTTTACGTTTTTTGCTCTTAGGGCTGCCTGGTTTGAATGCCTCGTCTTGAATGGAATCTGGAAGAAGTAAACCATAGTCTACCGCTGTCATGAATTTGAACATGTCTTCAGTATTGGAGATCATCATCTTGTCACCTTTGACTCCATTGAGATATTCATTAGGGGCTTGCATTGGACGACGTCTGTCCATGTAATACCCTTGTACAATATCTTCAATATATTGAGACACATTATTGTTTGGATCCATCTCGTAAATGTATGAATCGCTCATTCCGAGTGGTTTGAAAATCTTGACTTTCATATAATCGGCGAACGACATACCTGATGTTCTTTCTACAATAGATGCTAGTAAGGCATAGTTTACATTGCTGTAATTGAAACCGCCATTAGGCTTGAAGTAAGGATCTGGTCTATGAATGACATAGTATTCTATCATGTCTTCATTTAAAAAAGGTTTCTTTCTGTCAGGCCATTTGGCGTCAGCGAGACTTTCGTATCTTGATAAACCAGAACGATGGTTTAATAAGAGTCGTGGTGTTATGCCTTCGTATGGGAACTCAGGGATATATTCTCTGATGTCGGTGTCGTAGTCTATCTTGCCCTCGTTTTTCAGAATCATAATTGCTTCTGCTGTAAACATCTTTGATACCGAACTCAATTGGAATCTGTCGTTTGTATTAAGATTGCCGCGTCTATTTCTGATATCTGCGAATCCCCATGCTTTGTTATAGATGATGCGTCCTTGTTCTGCGTATAAGACAGTTCCGTTAAAACCGACTTTCTTTCTTAAATTGCTGAAGACCTTGTCGATGCTTGCTGCTTTTCTTTTTATTATTTCTTCATCAAGATTGATGAAAATGCTGTCAACATTGATGACAGGTAATGCTTTGACGACTTCTGGTTCTATAATCTCATTTCCCTTATTGGAACATGATGAAAACACCAAGAATGATATGCATATTAAAAATAAATAATATAATCTCTTTAACATTTAATCGAGTTTGAAATGAATGGCAAAGATAACGAAATTCTTCTTTTTTAGGTAAAAAACTTATTGATTTATTGTATTATAGACTTATAGACTTTTTTCTTATCTTTGCAACAATTCATTAAATAATAATAAATCGACAGAATTTTATGTCTCAATTTCAAGATTACAATTTGAACCCGGCTATACTGAGGGCTATTGACGAGCTGGGATTCAAAGAACCTATGCCAATCCAACAGGAAACATTACCTGTTTTATTGTCACAAAGAACAGATATGGTTGGCCTCGCTCAGACAGGTACCGGTAAAACAGCAGCATTCGGACTTCCTTTACTCCAAAACATCGATGCATCTCAACGTTGTGTTCAGGCTTTGGTGCTTTGCCCGACTCGCGAGCTTTGTGTTCAAATTACCAAAGACCTTAAGAATTTCTCTAAATATATCCCTGAAATTCTAGTGGTGCCGGTCTATGGAGGAGCAAGCATTGAAAATCAGTTCAAAGACTTGGCCAAGAAACCTCAAATCATAGTCGCAACACCTGGTCGTCTTGAAGATATGATTCGTCGTAATAAGATAGATTTCTCAAATGTGAGAACTATCGTCCTCGACGAAGCTGATGAAATGCTCGATATGGGTTTCCAAGAAGATGTCGACGCTATTCTCGAATATATGCCTGCTGAAAAGAATATCCATCTTTTCTCTGCAACAATGCCTGTGGAAGTCGAGAAAATTCTCAATCATTATATGACGGATCCTGTTAGAATATCTATCGGACAAAAAAATTCTGGAACAGCTAACGTTCGCCATATCCATTATTTGATTAGAGCTAATGACCGCTATCTTGCATTGAAACGTTTCATCGACTATACTCCGTCAATATATGGCATCGTTTTCTGTAGAACAAAACTCGAAACTCAGGAAGTGGCAGACAACCTCATCCATGATGGCTATAACGC
>JAZKYG010000075.1:0-3102 GCA_045612025.1 Bacteroidales bacterium | reverse complement strand
GCCTTCAGCTGCTGCGCGTAAGTTTTCCATGGTGTCGCCGATGACGCCAGCTGGATAGCATGCTGTGATTTCAACCATGCCGCCTTCTAAGAACTTGAAGAAACGTTCTGCGTGTTCTTTTTCTTGTTCTGCTGTTTCTTCAAAGACAGCTGCGATTTGTTCGTAACCTTCTTTACGTGCTTTTGATGCGAAGAATTTATAACGTGAGCGTGCTTGTGATTCGCCTGCGAATGATTTCAAAAGATTTTGTTCTGTTTGTGTGCCTTTTACGCTTTTCATGATTTAATGTTTTTTAAAGTTATTGGATTAGTTTATTTTCTTAACAAAGATATATTATTTTTGTTTAATATGAACAAGTTTTTTTATTAAAGTTCTACTTTCCAGAGTCCGTGTAGGTTACAGTATTCGTAGACGGTCACTGCTTTTTCGTCTCCGAGGTGTACCACTGCCACTGGTTCGTCTTTAAGGTCGATGCGGATTCCGCCTCTTTCTGTCTCTACATATACGAATGCGATGTGGTGTTCTGGTAACATTGGGTGATGTACGCTTCCGACTTCTATCTTGATGATGTTGTCGTGCAATTGTGTCACGACTGGTATGTGTTTCTCGCCGCTTGCCTCGACTGTGTTAGGAACGAGCTCTTCCATCTTTTCGCCGCAGCAAAATACTGGTACATTCTTGTCTACTATCTTTTCTATTACGTTTCCGCAGTGATTGCATTTATAAAATTTTGTTGCCATAATGTTCTGTTTTTTTTAGTTAATGTTTAGTTTTTCAGTTTAGACTTCTTGTCTTTTTCTGCTGCAAAAATATAATGAAAAGAAACACTCGTCAAACAGATATTTTCAATATCAATATCGATTTTCTCGATATGCGTCATATTTTACCAATATCACGTTATAAGTTTTTCTAAAAATACCCAAATGTGGTGATGTGTCATTTTTAAATGCTGCACTATCTTTGCATTGTCTAAAAGATAATAAAGTTTTCCCTTTGCTTTGTTATCAATGCCATGAATGGTTTAATGTTTAATGAATTAAGTTTTTTATAAGAAAAGGCTGCCCTTCCCAAGAGCAGCCTTTGATTTTCCTTATAACATCTCTCAACATATTCTGAAGTTTTGAGATTCTGAATTTCTGAATTTCTTTTCTGGGCGTTCCGGCGAAGCCGTCGGGCTTTCCGCTATATCTTTGCTCCGCTTCGCTTCGCAAAGGATGTCGCTCCAATCCCTAACGCAACCTCTACTATGAAATAATCAAAACTTTAAAAACTCAAAAACTCAGAATATTTTGAGTTTCTGAGTTTCTGAATTTCTGAGTTTTAAAATTAAAGTTCGTCAATCTCCTTGACTAAGTTATCTATCAGATTATTCTTCAAGTCATAGAGTGCGTCGGAGATGTCGCATTTATAATAATGTGGGTTGATGAGTCGTTTTTGTGAATCATCGAGATGTGCGAGATTGTCTTTATAATAAGCTTGTTTCTCTTGTATCGTTCTGTCTTGGTATATTATCTCGCCGTCTTTCACGATTTGCTGCTGAAGTGTGCGGAACTCGTATTTTCCTTCTTCGAATTTCATCGACTTGAATCTGTCGCGTTCGTCGCGGACTGTGATGGTTCTGCCGGCTTCGATGTCTTTCGACAATTCATCGCCACGGAGACAAGTGACGTCAACCTTAAATCTTCCGTTTTGTATTATTCTATATGTGATTTGGAATCCAGGGTTGATGAGTTTTATTCTGTCTTCAGAACGTTTCAATACAGGAGTGTCATCGACTTGTACGAGTTTGAAGACGTTTCCGAAACAAGGGTTGTGCTTGCTTGTAGCGATAGCGTCACCTACGCCGTATGAGTCGACCTGACATCCTTGGCGTTCCAATTCTGTGATTAGGTATTCGTCTAATGCGTTGGTTGCAAATATCTTGCAGTTCTTGAGTCCGGCTTCGTTAAGCATTTCTCTGCATTTGACGGAGAGATATGCCAAGTCGCCGCTGTCGAGTCTGATGCCGTATCCGTATGGATAGCTGTCGTCGATACCATTTTCTCTGAACGCCTTGATTGCGTTTTTGACGCCGCATCTCAAAGTGTCGTAGGTATCGATCAATAATATAAGAGGTTCAGAATTATGTGTCTTGATATAAGTGTCGAAAGCTGTGAATTCGCCTTTTATGCTGCAACCGAATGATGTCACGTAGCTGTGAGCCATTGTTCCGACTGAAGGGAAACCGAATTTCATTCCGGAAACTATGTTGGAACTGTTGGCGCATCCGCCGATGAGAGCTGCTTTGCCTCCGTAGATAGCGGCCCAAGGACCGTGAGCGCGACGGCTGCCGAATTCGCTGACAGGTTTTGTGGTGCTTCTTGTCACGCGTGATGCCTTTGTTGCTACAGCCATCTGATGATTCATTATTGATAGGAGTGGAGTCTCAAGCACTTGTCCTTCAATGATAGGTGCTTCTATTGTGATTATCGGCTGTGTTGGAAAAGCTATTTCGCCTTCACGCATGGCGTAGACGTTGCCTGTGAACTTCATATTGGCGAAATATTGACGCACTTCTTTGTAGCTTTCTCCTGGAAGGAACTGTTCAAAGAAACTCTCGTCGCCGCAGTTGAGACCTTTGATGACTTCTAATACTTCTGTGATTCCGCTCACGACAGCCCAGTTGTTTGTGTCAGGTGCTTTTCTGTAGAAGAGATTGAAAACGGCACGCTTGTCTTTCATTCCACTTTCGTAGAAAGACTTTCCCATGGTGTATTGGTACTTGTCGGAGCAATAGGAAATGTTTAAGTCCATGTCAATAAATCTTTTAAAAAAAAAGACTGACTTAGTTAAGCCAGTCTCGTTTTAGTTTGTGATCCGGTTGGGATTCGAACCCAAGACCCACAGCTTAGAAGGCTGTTGCTCTATCCAGCTGAGCTACCGAACCATCGCATTTGCGTCTGCAAAGATACAATTTTTATTTAAACAAACACGAAAAAAATAATATTTTTTTAAATTTATCTATTTGCTTAAAAATCAAATTGTAAGATGTTAAATTGTGTATTCTACTTGTCCTAATTTTGATTTTTTGACGTCAATTGTGCTTCCTTGGAAGATACATTC
>JAZKYG010000074.1:0-5731 GCA_045612025.1 Bacteroidales bacterium | reverse complement strand
GGTTCCGTGCTACGCACTCCACCACCTGCCTAGAAACTATCGTCCCTAACGGGACTTGTTTTTGTTGTGAATTTTAAAATATAAATAAAAAAAGACAGGTAACTTGGGCTGTTTTGGATGCCCGTTACCTGTCTTTTTTTTCGCTCAATTACCAACTATTTTGGGCAACATTACCTTAATGTGTCCTTTTCTTTTGAGATTTTGAATTTCTGAGTTTCTGAATTTCTAATTATTCCAATCCTCCGCCAAGTGCGTGGTACAACGTGATTACGCTTTGTATTTCGATGTATTTATCGTTGGTCTCGGTAAGTTCTGCTTGTAAGAGATTCTTCTGTGCGGAAAGGACTTCGATGTAAGTGGCTTGTCCGTTTTTCATCAGAAGCTGTGTGTTGAAGACTGCGCCTTTCAGATACATAATCTGCAGTTTGTCGCTATCCAATCTCTTGCGTGCAGTCTGCCATGCTATCAAGGCGTTGTTGGCCTCGGTGCCTGCGTCTAACAATGTCTGCTTGAAGTTGTGCAGCGCTTCTTGTCGTTGCGACTCGCTGATTTTCACTCTTGCCTTGTTCTTTCCTTGGTTGAAGATAGGCTGCACCAAAGAAGCGACGGTGTTGAAGATCCAGTCGCCTGGGTCACCGATGATGCCTGACCATCCTGCATTGCCGCTTAAGGTGATGCTAGGGTAGAAGTATGAGCGCGCTACGTTTGTTGCGTAATGTGCTTCAACGAGTTTATATTCTGCTTGTCGTACGTCAGGACGGTTGATGAGACTCGACAAAGGAAGTCCCATTAACAATGTGTCTGGAAATATCTGTTGTGATAATTTGTTGCGTTCGAATTCCTGTGGCACGAGACCTAAGAGTGCCGATAATGAATTCTCTTGTTCTATGATTTGTCTGTTTAATGTCAATATGGAAGCTTCAACGTTGACTTTATTTGCCTTTGCCTGTAATACAGCAGCCTCGTTGGTCTTGCCGGCTCTCTTCAAGGCTGACAATGTCCTGATGTTTTCTTCCCATGTGTTGAGTGTTCTCTTGCTTATTTCCAACTGTTCATCGAGCATGAGAAGTGTGTAATAAGCGTCTGCTATCGTAGCGACGAGCTGTGTCTGTACTGCCTGTTGGTAAGCTTCAGTAGCGGCTAATGCAGCTTCGGCTCCTTTCTTTGTGTTATGTAGTCTTCCGAAAGCGTCAATCTCCCATGATGCGTTAGGCGTTAGGCTGTAACTGCCATTTGTATTAGCTTGTGCAGAAAATGAAACGTTAGGATAAAATGCTAGTTTTGATGTCTGTAATGTTGCTTCTGCTTGTTCCACTTTCAAACGAGCAATCTCTAAATCGGTATTGTTTTTCAATCCGATTTCAATTAAGTCTTGTAAGAGAGTGTCGGCAAACAGCTCTCTCCATGTGAGAGACGCTATTGATTCATAGTCGTCGGCAGTAGGTATTCTGTTGTATAAACTATCGACGAAAGTAATGTCAGGGCGCTCATGGTGTTTATACAGAGCGCAGCTGTTCATCGTGAACAATAATAATATTATAGGAATTAATATCTTTTTCATATTTCTTTCTCTCTTTTAGGCATTACTTTTTCTTCAATATTTCTAAAAATGATAAACAAGACAGGCACGACGAACAGAAGAGCTATCGTTCCGATGAGCATTCCGCCTACTGTTCCAACACCGATGGATATGTTGCCGTTTGCGCCTACGCCAGTGGCGAACATCAAAGGCAACATGCCGAATATCATTGTGAGTGATGTCATCAAGATAGCTCTTAATCTGGCCTTCGCTGCTGACATTGCTGCCATTGGTATCGACATGCCTTCTGCTCTTCTAGCTGAAGCGTATTCTGTAATCAGGATGGCGGTCTTTGCCAACAGACCGATGAGCATCAGAAGTCCGATCTGGAGGTAGATGTTGTTTTCCAATCCGAACATATTGGCAAACAAGAAACTTCCTGCTAGACCGAATGGTATAGATAAGATGACGACGATAGGGATGAAGATGCTTTCGTATAAAGCACAAAGTATCAAGTATATGAAAACTATACATATCACAAAGATGATAGCTGTAGAACTGCTTGAGTCAGCTTCTTCTCTTGACATGCCGCCGAATTCGTATCCGTAGCCTGCAGGTAATAATTCTGATGTTACTTCTCTAACGGCTTGGATTGCTTCACCTGAAGAGTAACCGTTGGCTGCTTGTCCGTTGATTTGTATTGATGAGAAGAGGTTAAATCTTGAGATGGCTTGAGGACCATAGACGCGTGTCAATGAGACGTATTGTCCTATTGGCGACATCTCTCCGTTTTTGTTGCGTACGAACATATTATTCAGTGATTCAGTGTCGAGACGATATTCTGCCGATGCCTGAATCATAACACGGTAAAGCTTGGAGAAACGGTTCATGTTAGAAGCGTAGCTTCCTCCGATATATCCTGCCATCACGTTAAGCACGTCGCCAGGTGATACGCCGTTGCGCTTGCATCGAGCGGCATCGACTTCCAAGAGATATTGTGGATATTTGGTGTCGAACGATGTTGTCGCTCTGCCGATCTCTGGTCTTTCATTAAGAGCATTGATGACGTCGTTGGTCACTTTCTGCAAGTCTTCCAATGTTCCGCCTTTCTGGTCCTGGATATGTACTTCAAAACCGCTACTTGCTCCGTAGCCAGGAATCATACCGCGGGTGAAGACTATTATAGTAGCAGAAGTGATATCTGCTGTCGCTGCGTAAATGTCTTCCATCACGAAGTCGATGTTGTCTTCTGTCTCGGTACGTTGATCCCATGGTTTGAGACGGATAGTGAAACCACCGCATGAAGGACCGACGCCACTCATCATACCGTAACCTGTTGTATAGGAATATGATTCTATCTGAGGAATTTCATCCAGACGAGATGCGATGAGTTCCATGACGCGTACTGTCTCGCCTAAGTTGGTTCCAGGAGGTGTCTGTACGTCAACGTTGATAGAACCCATGTCTTCTTTTGGAACGAGA
The DNA here is from genome assembly GCA_045612025.1 of Bacteroidales bacterium. GTDB lineage: Bacteria > Bacteroidota > Bacteroidia > Bacteroidales > F082 > Limimorpha. Next base: position 2,730 of record JAZKYG010000074.1, on the reverse strand, counting down.
CCAGTCTTGGTGTTTTCAAGCATATAGAAAAGTCCTCCTACAGCAGCGATGACGAGTACTACCGACAACCATTTGTTCTTGAACATAAAGAGAACACCGCCTTTATATCTGTTGATCAAGCCTTGGAAACCAGCGTCGAATGCAATATGGAATCGTGTTGAGAACGACATGCTGCCGTCTTCTCTGATGACGTAAGGCTGCATCAATAAAGCACATAATGCAGGACTTAAAGTTATTGAGTTGATGAGTGAGATACCGACAGCCACAGCCATGGTGAGACCGAATTGTGTGTAGAATGTACCTGTGGTTCCGCCCATGAAACATACTGGGATAAACACAGCCATAAAGACGAAGGTAGTAGCGATCAAAGCGTTGGAGATGCCTTGCATAGCATCGACTGTTGCCTTATATGGTGATTTATATCCTGCATCGAATTTAGCTTGTACCGCCTCAACCACAACGATGGCGTTGTCAACGACAGTACCGATGACGAGAACCAAGGCGAAGAGTGTGATCATGTTGAGACTGAATCCCGCTACCTTAAGGAATGCGAATGTTCCGACGAGTGAAACGATGATGGCGATAGCTGGGATGAAAGTAGAACGGAAACTCTGTAAGAAGATGTAAACGATCAAGACAACCAAGATGACAGCAAGGATAAGAGTCTCGATGACGTTGTCGATAGAAGCGTCGAGGAAGTCCTTTGTACTCATCAAGTCGATGATCTCGATGCCTTTTGGCAATGTCTTTCTGATTTCTTCAATTTCCTTGTCGATAGCATCGATGATTTCGTTGGCATTAGATCCTGATGTCTGTGAAATCATCAGTGTTGTTCCAGGATGTCCGTTCACCTGACCGATATAGTCGTAACTTCTGGAACCTAATTCTACTGTTCCGATATCCTTTAGCTTCAATAATGTACCGTCGTTGTCGGCACGGATTATCATATTGGCGTAGTCTTCTTCTTTGTCGTAGCGACCTCTGTATTTCAAGGTGTAACGGAATGTGTTGTCGGAGTCAGCGCCGAGTGTACCCGTCGCTGCTTCCAAGTTTTGTTCTGCCAATACAGCGGATATATCGGATGGCACTAAAGAATATTTCGCCATTTTGGCTGGGTCGAGCCAGATACGAAGTGAATAGTCGGCACCTCTAACGTCGACTTCACCGACGCCGGCGATACGTGACAGTCTTGGCTCGATGTTGATTTTAAGGTAGTTGCTTAAGAATCTCTCGTCGAAGGAATCATCTGGACTATATACAGCGAGAACCTTGATACGGCTTGTCTGTCTTTTCTTGACGCTGACGCCGCTACGTGTTACCTCTGCTGGGAGCAGACCTTGAGCCGAAGCGATACGATTCTGTACGTTGACGGTTGCCATGTCGGCATTGGTGCCTTGACGGAAATAAATCTGAATGCTGGCAGAACCGTTGTTGTTAGCTGATGATGTCATATACATCATGTCTTCCACGCCGTTGATGGCTTCTTCCAAAGGCACGACGACGCTGTTTTGTACGGTCTCAGCGTTAGCGCCTGCATAATTCGCTGATACGCTTACTGTCGGAGGCGCGATTTCTGGATACTGCTCGATAGGAAGACCGACGAGGCAGATGAGTCCTAAGAGAACTATTATCACAGAGATGACGCCTGCGAATATAGGACGGTTGATGAATGTCTTGATATCCATAATCAATTGCCTCCTTCTTCTGTTAATTCTGAGGTTTCGATATTTTGAGATTCTGAGGTTTTAATGGTAGCGCCTTCGCGTACGAGGCCTGCGCCTTCTGCGATGATGACGTCGCCGACTTCAAGACCGCTTTCTACTATATAATCGACGCCGTTGTTACGTGGCATCACGCTGATAGCTGCAGATTGTGCCTTGCCGTCGATGACTTTATAAACAAATACTTTTTCTTGTAATTCGAAGGTCGCAGTCTGAGGAATGATGATGCAGTCTTCGTGTGATGTTGGGATGATGACGGTACCGCTGCCGCCGTCGCGTAAGAGTCGCTCAGGATTTGGGAACACAGCACGGAAGCTGACAGCGCCAGTGCTTGCGCTGATGGTACCACTCACTGCGTTGATTTTTCCTTTGTGTTTGTATGTCTTGCCGTTGCTCATGATGAGTTCTACAGCAGGCATGTCTTTGATGGCTTCTTTCAATGAGCCGTATTCCTGGATGAGGTCGAGCATCTGGTTTTCTGCCATTGAGAAATATGCGAAGATTTTGCTGTCGTCGGAAACTGTTACAAGCGGCTGACTTATGTTGCTGTTGACCAATGCGCCGACACGATATGGAATCATGGATGCGACACCGTTAACAGGTGACTTCACCATTGTATAAGAGAGATTGTTGTATGCGCTGTTCATCTCTGCCTTCGCCAACGCAAGCTTGGCTTCTGCTTCGGCGAGGTTGTTGTTCGCTGTCATAAGCTCGAACTCAGAAACGACGTCTTGTTCGTAGAGCTCCTTGCTGCTTTCCAAAACGAGTTTCGCTGTAGAGAGATTCGCTTCAGCGCTCATCACATTGGCTGATGCTATTTCGTATGCAGCCTTGTATGGTGTCTGGTCGATGACGAAGAGAGTAGAGTCCTTGCGGACAAAATCGCCTTCGTTGATGCGGATGTCGGTAATCATGCCGCTGACCTGAGGACGTACTTCAACAGTCTGGCAACCGTTGATGGTGGCTGCAAAACCGCTTCTTAAAACCTGATTGCTTTTTTCTACTGTTA
>JAZKYG010000073.1:0-16377 GCA_045612025.1 Bacteroidales bacterium | reverse complement strand
AATTACGAGTTAAATTCATATCTTAATTTATTTGCAGAAATTCAATATCGACATATCAATTATGATTTGAACGGAATCCATGATGATTTAAACGATATCACTCAAAGCCATATCTTCAATTTCTGGAATCCTAAAGGCGGTGTTTTTTACACAATAAACGAAAACAACAGCGCATATTTTTCAGTAGCTTATTCCAACAGAGAACCTAACCGCGACATTTATACCGATGCTGACGAGATTCAAAGAGAGAATGTCACACACGAAAAACTCATTGATTATGAATTAGGATATTCTTATAGAAATAGAAAAGTCGCCTTGAACACCAACCTTTTCTATATGGATTATAACGACCAACTCGTTTTGACTGGCGAAATCAATAACGTTGGAAACAGCATTATGACAAATGTCGACAAGAGTTACAGATTAGGTCTGGAAGGAAATCTCGCCTATCAAGCAAACAGATATTTCGCTTTGGATTTTAATTTTGCCTTAAGTCAGAATAAGATTATAAACTTCATTGATTATGTGGAACTTTATGATGATGAATGGAATTATCTCGGACAAAGCAAGACGAATTTAGGAACAACAGACATTTCATTTTCTCCTAACGTAATTTGCGGCTTGAATCTGAAAGTTACGCCAATAAGATATTTAGACATCGTATTTCAAGAGAAATATGTAGGACGACAATATATTGACAACACCTCTACCCTTTCCAGAAGTCTGAATCCATATTTTACAAGTAATGTTAATATAAATTACGAATGGAAACAGAATCTATTTAAGACATTAAATTTCAATCTTGCGATAAACAATATCTTCAACAATAAATATTGCAGCAATGCCTGGGTTTATCGTGCCGATGTCAGTGGAATGGAATATATCGAAGACGGATATTTCCCACAAGCTGGAATCAACTTTATGTTTGGAGTGATTGTGGAGATATGATTAGTTAGGAGTTGGGAGTTAACAATAAAAAAGCGAGCAGAATCTCTACTCGCTTTTTTAACTTATAAATTTTCCATTTAATTACTGCAACAGTTTCTTTATCGCTCTCATCGCCTCTCCTATAACGAATACTGGCGCTGTTCCTGCAATTATATAAAGCCAATCTTTAGCACTCATTACCGCTACATTGAACATCTCACCACCGAAGTTTACGATAAGCAATTGACCTGCAACGATGACGAACAATGCCAATCCGAATCCTGCGATGACATCTTTTCTGAACAATCCCTTGAATGCAGAGCCTTCGCTGTGGAATGCCTTAGCATTAAACAAGTTCCAGAATTGCAAGAAGACGAATATTGTGAAGATGTATGTTTGTTCTAAAGCAGATATTCCTTGTGATGCTTTGAAGTTGAAATAATTCTTGAAATATTCTGCAAATGAGAAGTCTGCCAATGAAGTTACTTCTACATGTTTGAAATATTGAACGAGACCAAACATAAAGAGAACGAAGAAGATACCGACGCCAAATATCTGCCATATCATTGGTTTTGTTATGATATTGGCTTCTCTGCTACGAGGTTTCTCTTTCATCACCATTTCTGATGGAGGCAATGAAGCGAGAGCAAGAGCTGCGAAAGTATCCATAATAAGGTTAACCCAAAGCATCTGTGTAACAGTAAGTACCATCTCTGATCCGAGCAATGCGCCGAGCATAACGATGAGACAAGCAGCTACATTGATAGTCATTTGGAATACAACAAAGCGTTGGATATTGATATACAATGATCTTCCCCACATCACAGCACGAGCGATACTGTTGAATGAGTTGTCGAGGATTGTGATGTCGGAGGCCTCTTTAGCCACTGTTGTACCATCGCCCATAGAGAGGCCGACTTGAGCCGCCTTCAACGCAGGAGCGTCGTTTGTACCGTCACCTGTAACAGCAACGACTTCGCCGTCACTTTGTAACAATCTCACAAGACGTTCCTTATCCATAGGACGTGCACGTGACATAATCTTGATATTATGCATAACAGAAAGAGCTTCTTCATCTGAAAGAGCTTCCCAGTCTTTACCAGTGATATGGTTAACATCCTTAGAATCAGTGCCGAGCCATAATCCAAGCTGACGACCTATTTCTATAGCTGTGCCTGGAGTATCACCTGTAACGATCTTAACGTCTATACCTGCTGACATACAATTCTTGACAGCTTCAGCAACATCGCCACGGATAGGGTCAGCGATAGCGACAACACCTAATAATATAAAGTTTTCTGCTACGAGATCGTCTGTGTTAGGATCAAATGACTGTTCGTTAGGATCGCCTACTTTATAAGCGAAAGCGAGAGTACGCATTGCCTTGCCTTGATATTCAAGAAGCTGACGTTCAACATCCAAACGATATGGAGTTATATCGACATTACCTTCTGGAGTTGATATTTTGTTACAATGCTTCAACAAGATTTCAGGAGCTCCTTTGACATAGAAAATTGGTTTTCCCATTGAAGGAGATTCTACGATAGAAGCCATGAATTTATATTTTGTTGAGAAAGGAACTTGTTGATACATCTTTACGCCTTCTCTTACTTGCATATAATCAACGCCTTGTTTATTCAACCAAAGCAACAATGCGCCTTCTGTAGGATTACCGATAGCCTTGATTTTCTTTTCATCACTAAAGTCGAGGAATGCTGTTGTGTTAAGAGCAAGACTTTCCTTTATGAGATTGCTTATTTCGTTATCGCCGAGTTGTTTTTCAGGAAGAGCCAAGAAACTCATATCATTGACACTCATCTGATTTTGTGTCAATGTTCCAGTCTTATCTGTACAGATAACAGTTGCAGCGCCCATTGTCTCACAAGCATGCATCTTTCTAACGAGGTTGTTCGCTGTAAGCATTCGCTTCATACTTAAAGCCAAGCTGAGAGTTACGCTCATTGGAAGTCCTTCAGGAACAGATACCACAATGATTGTAACAGCCATCATCAAAGTATTAAGGAGATATTGCGCAAAGCTTAACCATTCGAATGTCTCGCCTGAAGTGAAGAACATCACGAGGCGCATCACAAGAATGACAGATGCTATGATATAACTTGCTATTGTGATAATCTTTCCGAGATGATCCAACTGATTATCAAGAGGAGTCTTGATATTATTATCTATTTGTGAGCCTTGATAAACCTTACCCCATTCTGTTGCATCACCAACTTTATCAACGATCATCACACCATGGCCATCGATTACTTTACTTCCACGAAGGACGTAATTTGAAGGATAAGTGGCATCATGTTTAAAGTCTTTTGGATCAATGGTCTTTGTTGCCATTGGTTCGCCAGTAAGGTCTGATTCATTGACTTGAAGTGAGAAAGCATCAATAAGTTCACCGTCTGCTGGCACCTCATCGCCAGTCTCGATGATAACGACATCGCCTACAACTATTTCCTTACGACCAATAACAGTGATATTGCCATTACGAACGACTTTAACTTCTTCATCATCGCTGACTTTATTAAGCACTTCAAATTTCTTGTTTGCACTGACCTCAAAAGCGAAGCCTATGCAAGTCGCTAACATAATAGCAACGAAAATTCCTATTGGTTCAAATAATACTGAAATTCCTTCATCGTGAGCGAAGAACTCATACAAAGACACGCCTACCGACAATGCCAATGCTATCAATAATATTCTGATAATAGGATCTGTAAATTTTTGTAGGAATTGACTCCACAAAGATTCTTTTTCAGGTGGAGTGAGAATATTAGAGCCGTGTTTCTTACGACTTTCTTCTACTTGTTCATTTGTTAAACCTTTATGTATCATAATAAAACTTTAAAATATTTTATTTATTTTTCTCTATTAATTCCCTAAATTTATTTTTTGTTTTCTCATCATTAAAAAACAACATTTCACTTATATTATCAAAACTAATCTCCTTTGTAACATAAGTAAAATATGTCTTACCAACAAGTGTTGTTTCTGACTGACAGACTGTTTTCATTCCGTTAAACACCTTATAAGAAGAAACCAGCACTGTGTCAATATATTTATCAGAATAATTTCCAGATTCAAGATGCATCTGTTCCGACGCTCTTGTCACTGTAGAATTAACCATTTTCGCCAATTCGTTCTCTGCAATTATATTCGCTATCTTTCTCGATTCATTGATTGCCTTAGAGTGATTATTATTTACAACTTCCTGACAACCAACAGCAGTATATCTCAAATACATATTATCAGAAGCATATTCAGAACAATCGTTTTTCTGAGCATTCAAGATATTGACCGAAAGCAAAATTAAAATGCAAATATATATTCTTTTCATCTTTCAACAATCTCCCAATCAAGGTATATTACATTATTTTTCAATGAAATAGACTTTAATGAGCATGATACTTTTGATTTTATCACTCTTCTCATTATATCTTGCGACTTATCACTATAATTGCCATTTGTTTCTTGTGTGATTTGTCTCGTTGAATTTTTCAAGACAATACCTTCAGGTTCAAAATTCGAGATGGCCTGCATGAATGAATCCATATAACAATCCCAAAGTCCATATTTGTTCTCAACAAATACCATATCGTCGTTAACATAACCATAGTCATTATACACATTGACGGAATGTTTCAACTTAAACGGCAATTCATTGATATAAGTAACTTTAACTATATCATTTTTGTCTATTGTCGACATCCAGAATATTTCTTCTACATATTCATCATCAGAAGATATCGACAACAGTTGTTTTTCACCATATTCTGATTTATCATTTATATAATCATAATGATACATAAATGATCCTTTAACATCCACTTTTCTATCGTCAGATGTATTATCCTTTACCCTTATTGAAACAATGGTTTCATTGTATTTTGTACGGAACACTTTCTCAACTTCATACGAGAAGTTTTCCAGTTCTGCTTCAAATTCAGCTATCCAATGTGATTTTTGGTTGTTATAGTTTCCATTCAGATGATTATCATTATAATAATATTCATAAACGGAAGAAAGTTCCATTTTTTGGCGTATGGCATAAAACGCAAGGGCTCTTTTCACAGCCTGATTATATGCGACATCTTCTTCAAGGTTTGGATCAGATATTCCGATATTTTTCAATCCACATTTAAAGAACCATGTCGGCAAATCATCATGAGATGATACGGGAGATGATGTTTCTCCCGTACCATTCATCGTATTTAAATTTAATACCAGTAATAAAACTAATAGTGTTTTCAAACTTTCTATCTATTCTATTATTGTAACTTGCTCATTTCTTCTTCAAGAACTTTTTTGAATTTTTCATATTCAAAGTCTGTTCTGAGTTTTTCATCGTTGTTGATCTTGCTTGCAACACCTTCTAAAACAGATTTGCCTGTTAATTCAACGCATGCGAAGCAGATTGTGTTACCAGCTGTGCTGCCTGGCATTGTGCCTTCGCAAACAACAGGTGTACCAACTAATAATTGGTTAACAACTGTACGAGCGATGTCTTGTACTCTTTGGTTGAATTCGCTGTTTTCACCTGTGATATATTCACTTGTGTAGTTATCAACAACGCGTTTAACTGTAGCGCTAACTTGTGTAGCCAATTCTGCGCGAGCTGCATTAGCTGCCATTGAACGAGCTTGTTGCATTTGTCTGTCACCTGTTGCAACATGTTGACCTAAATAACGGAACACTTCTGTTGTTGATCTACAATCTGGGCATGGCATATTTGATGCTACTTGTTTTTGTGAACCACATGAAGCCATAACCAATGTCATAAGTGCAACACCTAGTAATAAAGAAATCTTTTTCATTTTGTTAATTTTTTTTAATTTACGCCTACTCTGTGCTTTTCGGCTTCCGCATATTTATTATCTTTTATCCAATTATCTTTTCACTACAACTTTATACATATCTTATTATTCAGTTTTGCTTTTCCAAATGAAAAACGAACCTCAACATAATTATCATCCTGCTCGTAGCAGTCGTAAGTATTAAATGTAATGACTATCTTATTATCGTCGTGTTTCTTAGTAAAATCTCTTGCACAAGCACCTTTCAAATTCGGCAGCGATTTGGTTTTCATAATCTTTTCATCATGTTTAAGCTGAATCACAAGAGTGCCAGTATTATTGCTGTTGTAATTTTCGACAACCTCAACGTATATGTTCTTCACAGTCTTTTCATACAATCTTATAATTTCGTTCAATCTATTGCATCTATCAGCATCATCAGCAAGTTCCTTTTTCATCCTCTCCATCTGTGAAATATTTTCCACTAAAACATCAATATCATCAATACTTTCAAGATTTTCTCTATAGCCATCTATCTTATCATTGATAGCCTTTTCCTGTGCATTATACGCACTTATGAGTTCCTGCAATTCAAATGTGGAAAAAGGATAAAGCATATAATAGTCATAACAGGTTTCTTTGGTTTTCTTGTCAATGTAACGTTCCCAATAAATATTCGCCTTATCTAAACTAATACCCTGAAGTGCAGGCATCTTTGCCACTTTAGTATTTATCACTATTTCTACACTTTCATTATACTCATTAGTATTGTCTTTTATTTTTTCATCTTTATGAACCGTCACATCAGCACTTATTGTTGATGCTACAGAAGATGCTATTTGAGCAAGCAGATCCGACTTGACCATATTCTTGGCATCTTCAAGAGTAGGAACTTTTATGGCTTGAAAAAGATAAGGATCACTGCTTTTAGTCCAACTTGGTTTTTCTTTAGAACTTTGCTCTACAAGTTTATATGATTGTGACAATCCAACGAATTGCACTAACATAAGCAATAGCAAAAACAATGACTTAACTAAAATATTCTTTCTCATATAGCGGAAATAATTTGACGTCTTTATGTTTGCAAATTTAAATCTATTTTTTAGAAAAACAAATTTTTAAAACAAAAAAAAATAAGGAGTGAACACAAGTCGGTTCACTCCCTTAATAGCAATGTCCATCAACCATTTAACTATGGCAAAGGATATATTGTAGAAGCATTTTCCGGTGACACAATATCACCTGTAAAAGTTGCTTGTCCTCCATCATTGGAATAAAAAATTATCCTGCCTGTTCCATTTGCCTGCACATACACTTTGAAATTAACAGGTATCACGCCAGTCCATGTCCTGAACGCCCCCGTAATTACAAATGGACCATCCGGATCTGACATATCCACATCATAGGATGTCAATGTCGCTGGCGTGTTTGGTGTATCCCACGACTGCCAGTTCCATCCTGGGAATCCCGGACCACCATATCCAGGTCCTACGCCAGGAACACCAGGACCGTACCATGACAATGGTGAGGATGCAAATCCCGACATGTAACTTGGAGGATTATCAAAAGAAATACTAATTGCTATCTTATCTTTGATTATAGCAAAATAATTTTGGAATGAAGTAACCGGTGATTCTTGTCCAAAAGGACCGATGAAGGTATTGGCTTCCAAGACAAAGGCTGTATCTTTAACCAACTGTATCATCTCGGCACGCGACTGTGCCAATTCCGCCGCCTGACGAACTCTGCGAGCTTCGCGACGCTGCATTCTTTCCGTCTTGGCGGCACTCTGAGCTAAAAGGCTGCCGCTCAAGACCAGAAACAATGTTAAGGATAATAATCTAGATTTCATAATACTTGATGTTTTATTTTCCCATAAACACCAAATATTATTTTTTTGTTTTAATGACAACAGACAAAGGTCAACAAATATATCCGTTGACCTTTGTCTGTTGACTATTGTCTTTATATAACGTATTGCGTAACGTCTGAATTAGGTTCAAGTTCGATAGGTTCTACGCCATATTTGAAAACGACCAATTTCTTGCCGCCTTTCAATACGACCTTGTCTTCTGTAACCCATAATGCTGATGCTTCACGAAGACCAACGACTTTCATGTTTTGGTTTACAGCAAGATATTCGTTGATACGATCTTGACGTGTCTCACCACCATGTTTAATCATCTTGTCGATTTCTGGATGTGGATCAAGGTAATGAGGGTTGATTTGGAATGGAACCAAATTCAAAGTCTTGAATGAAGCTGGCTGTACGATAGGCATATCGTTTGTTGTGCATAATGTTGGGCAAGCGATGTTTGAACCAGCGCTCCAGCCGATATAAGCTGTACCTTTTCTTGCTGCTTCTGCAATAGCATCCATCAAACCATATCTGTGAAGTTCTGCAACGAGATGGAATGTGTTGCCGCCACCGACTACGATACATGCTGCTTCGTTAACAAGTTGAATCTTGTCTTCAACTTCATGTACGGAAACGAAATTACGAAGACCTAATTTTTCTTCGAAAACTTTCTTGACTCTTGCTGTATATGCATCATAGCTTTGTGGATATGGATTACCATTGATAAATACTCCTGCGAAAGGAACAAAAACGATTTTGCTATCTGATGTAAGATTATTTTTTTCGCAGAAAGACTCAAGCTGGCTCATTGGCCATGCAAGATATGTCTCACCAAAATTTGTCGAATTGCTGATTAATAAAAGATTCATATTTTTATTTATTTGTTTTGCCAAAATTAAGCATTTTTTCTTTAACAAATAACATTATTTTTCCTATCTTTGAAACAAAGTTTTCAAACAAAACACCACAAGAATTATGAAAGTTAAATCATTGATAATATGTCTTTTATTCATCATAAACTCAAACATCGCAAATTCACAAAAGACATACAATTTAGAATCTCCGCTAAAAAAAATCAACATTACAATAACAGTCGACGATGATTTTATAAAATATTCCGTCACTCACGAGAATACCGTCATCATAAACGACTCTCCCATCACCATGGAATTGAGCGACGGCAAAATCTTAGGCGCTGCTCCTGTCGTAAGGAGCTTTAAAAACGAAAGCATAAACGAAACCATAAAAGCCGACTTTTACAAGAAAGAACATATTGAAAACAACTACAATGAACTGACTCTTAACTTCAAAGGTTATTACAACATCCAGTTCAGAGCATACGACGATGGCATCGCATATCGTTTCTGCACCAAGTTTCCTAAGCCTATAACTGTTGTAAAAGAAGACATCACATATAATTTCGATTACGATTATACAGCATATATTCCTTACGTAAACCCTGGAAACTTCTACGGCGACAATATCAGCAAGCAGTTTTTCAATTCATTCGAAAACGTTTACAGCATCGCTCCTATATCACAAATGGAAGATGACAAGCTAGCATTCTTACCTATTTTAATAGAATTGGAAGACAACAAAAAAGTCGTCATCACTGAAGCCAACCTGGAAGATTATCCTGGCACTTATTTGATGAAAAACAAAGATAACGCCAACAGCCTCAGCGGCATTCACGCCAAATATCCTAAGGCAGAAGAACAAGGCGGATACAATATGCTGCAATATCTAGTGAAAGAACGCGAGAATTATATCGCTAAAGTGGAAGGCACAAGAAACTTTCCTTGGAGATGTATGATAATTTCTGAAGAAGACCATGAACTGACCAATAACGACATGGTCTATAGATTAGCTGAACCTTCACGCATTGAAGACAACAGCTGGATAGTTCCTGGCAAAGTAGCATGGGAATGGTGGAATGCATGGAACATCAAAGACGTCGATTTTGAATCAGGAATTAACAACGATACTTACAAGCATTACATCGACTTCGCTTCTGAATACGGCATTGAATATGTCATATTAGACGAAGGATGGGCTGTAAACAAAAAAGCCGACTTGTTTGAGGTAATACCAGAAATAGACATTATAGATTTAGTTGAATATGCTGACTCAAAAGGCGTCGGCATTGTCTTATGGGCAGGATACGTCGCCATAGACCGCGACATGGAAGAAGTGTGCAAATATTATTCTGAATTAGGCATAAAAGGATTCAAGGTGGATTTCATCGACAGAGACGACCAGAAAGCTGTCAACTTCTACTATAAAATGGCAGAGACTGCTGCTAAATATCATCTCCTCATCGACTTCCACGGGGCATACAAACCAACAGGACTTAACCGTACCTACCCTAACGTCTTAAACTTTGAAGGAGTCTACGGACTGGAAAACGTGAAATGGAATCCTAACCTCGACTTAGTCACTTACGAGACTACAATACCTTTCATCAGAATGCTCGCTGGACCAATGGATTACACTCAAGGCGCTATGCGTAACGCCAACAGAGACAACTACAGAGCTGTGTGGAGCGAACCGATGAGTCAAGGAACACGATGCAGACAGCTTGCAGAATATGTCATATTCGAATCACCTTTCAATATGCTCTGCGACAGCCCTAGCAGCTACAGAGACGAAGACGAATGCGCCAAATATATAGCAGAGATTCCAACGGTATGGGACGAGACCATCGCCTTGGACGGAGAAGTCGGCGAATACGTCGTCATCGCCCGTCGTTCTGGCGACAGATGGTATGTGGGCGGAATAACCAACTGGGATGAACGCGAGATAGAGATAGATTTGAGCGAACTGGACTTGAAACATGATCAAGCGACAGTGTTCCGCGACGGAATAAACGCAAATAAAATCGCAGAAGATTACGTCAAGGAAAACATTAATATCGACAACAATGTTTACAAAGCGAAAATGAGCAAGGGCGGCGGCTTTGTTCTAATTTTCTAAAACATTGATTATTACCACTTTAACTTTATAAATTATTTAAAGGGAATACACCCATTATTTGGAGTTTTTTTTGCAATTTTGCACCTTCAAAAAAAGAACATCATGAGCGAACCTAAAGGAGCTTTATTATTAGGTACAGAAAGCGTTGGCAAATTATTAAAGAAATATGCGACACCAGCCATCATAGCGATGACTGCTTCTTCATTATATAACATGATTGACAGCATCTTCATCGGACATGGTGTTGGACCGTTGGCTATATCCGGATTGGCGATAACCTTCCCATTCATGAACTTAGGCGCTGCCATCGGTGCTATGGTTGGCGTCGGCGCATCTACAGTGACAGCTATGGAACTCGGCAAGAAGAATTACAAAAAAGGTTGCCGCGCCCTGGCAAACACAGTCATGCTCAACGTGTTCTTCGGCATCATATTCACAGTGGTATGCCTCGCATTCTTAAAGCCTATCCTCTTCTTCTTCGGCGCCAGCGAACAGACACTGCCTTATGCATACGAATACATGCAATTCATCCTTATAGGTAACATCATCACACACTTATATCACGGTCTTAACTCAGTATTAAGAGCTTCGGGCCACCCTAACGAAGCAATGGTTGCAACGATAATAACAGTGTTGGCCAACGTCTTCCTCGACTGGCTCTTCATCTTCCCTCTCGGCATGGGAATACGCGGCGCAGCCATCGCTACCGTCATAGCTCAGACAATACCTTTGATCTATCTCTTCAAGATATTCTCAAATAAAAACGAACTGGTACACTTCGACAGAGAAGACTTCGTCTTCGACATCAAGATCATCAAAGACATACTCGCAATCGGATTGTCTCCATTCTTGCTGAACTCAATGCTTTGCGTCATCATCATCTTAATCAACACTGGCCTTAAGAAATTCGGCGGAGACTTGTCTGTAGGAGCTTACGGCATCGTGAACCGCGTGACATTCTTCTTCACCATGATAGTACTTGGCATCACGCAAGGAATGCAGCCTATAGTAAGCTATAACTACGGAGCCCGTCAGTTCGACAGAGTGACAGAAGCATTGAAGAAGGCTATATTATTGGCATTTATAACATTGAGCATCGGTTTCGTCATCGGCGAGACAATACCAAGATTTGTATGCTCGCTCTTCACCACCGATGAAGAACTATTGAAATATTCCATCGACGGCATGAGAATAGTGATGTGCACATTCCCTATCATCTCTCTTCCTATCGTCATCGGCAACTTCTTCCAAAGTATAGGAAAAGCCAAGAAATCAATATTATTGTCGTTATCACGTCAGGTTCTCTTCCTCACACCTTTATTACTGATATTACCAAATTTCATTGGCATCAACGGCGTCTGGTGGAGCATTCCTATTTCTGATTTTATTGCAACGATACTTTCGATAGTGATGATTTATAGATATTATAGGAAGTAGAACATCAGAAACTCAAAAACTCAGAAATTCAAAAATTCAAAACTCAGAATTTTAGAACCCCCAAAATTTAAATTTATAACCAAAATAAAATTTATGAAAACTAATAGTATTTTATCATGGGATAAAAGGAATATCTCATATAATGTCAAGATTGAAGATTTAACATTTAACTTTGCCAAGAAAATTGTTTTTCTAAGAAAAAAGCTCGTATCATCTGACAACAAGGAATTTATCATTTCCAAACAGATTTTAAGATCAGGAACAAGTATTGGAGCTAACATTGCAGAAGCAGAACATCCTCAATCAAATGCCGATTATCTGAACAAAGTCAGCATTGCATTGAAAGAAGCTAACGAAACTAAATTCTGGATCCGTCTCTTAAAAGAATGCGGTTATATAACATCTGAAGAAGAAATCTCATTACTTAACGATTGTTGTACGATTATAAAAATACTCGTAAGTATTGTCAACAAAGTAAGCAAACGCCTAAACAGATAATTAACTCCAACTCTTGTTTTTCTGAGTTTCTGAGTTTCTTAATTTTTGAGTTTCTAATCAATATTCCACATTTTCCAAGAAAAGAGCGTGTGCCGGCATTGAGGTTCCGGCGGAGCAGCGGTCTTTGTTCTCTATTACGTTGCGAAACTGTTGGAGCGTGAGTTTTCCTCTACCAACTTCGAGTAATGTTCCTACGACGGCGCGAACCATATTACGCAAAAACCTATCGGCTTTGATTTCAAAGACTAACAAATCGTTCTCCTCAAAGAAATGAGCACCCATAATCTTACAGTTGTTGGTCTTGACCTGTGTGTGAAGCTTTGAGAAACTTGTGAAATCGGTATATTCGAATAAGATGTCGGCAGCCTTCTGCATCATCTCTACATCAAGGTTTCCATGGTAATAATAAGCATCATTGGTATGGAAAGGATTTTTCTTCTGAGTGATATAATAGCGATATGTCCTTGACTTCGCATCAAAACGAGCGTGAAGCTCATTATCCACTTCCCAGCATTTGTATATGACGATATCGTTTGGCAAGAAGATATTCAGTCTACGTACCAGTTCCTCGCAGTTGCTTATCGGCTTTTCTACATCAAAGTGAGCGTAGCAGTTTCTTGCATGCACGCCTGTGTCGGTGCGGCCGCATCCTGTAAGGCTAACCTTCTCTCCTAACTTCAGACTAAGACATTTCTCAAGTTCTTCCTGTATTGAAATAGCTCCAGGCTGAATCTGCCAGCCATGATAACGAGCGCCATTATATGCGAGATGTAAAAAATACCTTTTCATAATTCATAATTTAAAAAAACTCAGAATCTCAGAAACTCAAAAATTCAAAAGTTCTGAGATTTTGATTTTATGGGTTTTTAAAAAGTTACGTAGTGAGACAATTCTCAACTCCTAACTCCTCATTCCTAACTCCTAACTTCCAAATATTTTTCACAAAAATATAAAAAATAGTATTGCTTTTTCGAAAATTAAAATTTAACTTTGTAACGATGTAATTCTGAAGAAGTCCTCAGGAATGACATCAACATTTGTTCTAAGGCGCCACTGGAGTGACGTCTCTACTTATCGCAAACCACTTAATATTTAACGCCATGTCAGTATATCTACTAGCAGATGATGTGTTTGACTTTCCGTCTGCGAATCTCGCCAACCAGGACGGCCTTCTTGCTATAGGAGGCGACTTATCTCCGGAACGACTTATCATAGCGTATTCTTCAGGCATCTTCCCTTGGTATTCTGATGGAGAGCCTATCTTATGGTGGTCGCTCGACCCTCGCATGGTAATGAAACCTACAGAACTAAAAATCACCAAGTCTTTAAAGAAAACCATCGATTCCAACAGATATTCTTGTTCCATCGACACCAATTTCGACAAGGTCATTGAGATGTGTGCCAATGTGGAGCGTAAAGACCAGGACGGCACATGGATTTGTCCTGACATGATTGCAGCGTACAAAGAGCTGCATCGTATAGGATTCGCACATTCTGTCGAGACTTATTACGACAACGAATTAGTCGGAGGTTTATATGGCGTGTCTATCGGCAGCGTCTTCTGCGGCGAGTCGATGTTCCACACCAGAACCGACGCTTCTAAGGTTGCTTTAAATCATTTGTGTGAGTTTTTAATCAGGAACAATTTCGACATCATCGACGTTCAGCAAGACACGCCTCATTTCAGGAGAATGGGAGCTTATACAATTCCGAGAAAGGATTTCTTGAGATTGTTAAAGAACTACATCAAGCATCCGTCACTAGTTGGAAACTGGGGCGACGGCAGCGCGACATGGAAACAAGTTGTGATTAATTAGAGACTGTACGAACCGTACCGCTAAGAGTGCGACTGTCGTTAAAAATGCTGTTGCTTATGATATCGAACTTCAAACCATAAGCATAATAGTCGCCGTATGGTGTCGAAGTCCAATAGAAGCCTTTGCTTCCTACATAATTGGAGATAGAACCTTCCCAATAACCTCCAGCTGGGAGAAATATGCTATTACCATTAGGACCGGTAACATTATGACCATAAACACCATTTATCGTCGTCCACTTCCATGTACACTCATTTCTCAATTCATTCATTTCTTCAAGTGTAGGCACACGATGGTCACCTGAATATTTCCATTGATCCCAAGCATAATGGATTCCATAATCCTCTGGAGAAGTTGCGCCAATATTACATGCAGCCCATTTCAATCCTGACGGCAAGCCCAAATCAACATAACTATATGTTTCTTCTTCGTTAGGATTCTCCGGAGTTTCCTCATCTTCATCATTTGGGATATCACTAGATATACCTGTTACAGCACGCACACACATGCCATAATAACGTTCATGTGTGGTAAGGGTAAGATATTTACTACCCAGAGAAATTCCCCATGCATAATTAACACCATAGCCAGGAGTAGAACTCCAATAAATGTTATAATAATCATAATGTGAATATCCTTTATAACCAGCTAAAGGCAAGAATATACTATTACCATTTATACCTATCACTTTATAACCTTCAACTCCATTTTGAGTGACTTTTACACATGTACAATTATCCAGAAGTTCTTGAAAGTCGTCTTTTGTCGGCATACGCCAGCCTTCACCCCACTTAGCTGTTGCAACATCATATTCCGCATCACCGGAAAAGTCGTTTATCGTTTTTCCGTATGTGTCACTATTATCTTCTGTATAGTTACCTTTCTTACTAATTTCTCCCCAAGCATAATATTTACCGAAGTCTTCTGGTTGAGTGGCACCTATATTGCAAGTAGCCCATTTCAATCCAGATGGCAAGCCTAAGTCAACGGCACTGCGTCCATTAACAAAAGTAAGCTCATCTCCAGTTTCAAATTGAGTGTCTTTCTTACATGATATAAAAAGAAAAGCAAATATCGCTAATAAAAAACATATCTTCTTCATCATACAACTCTCCTATTTCTTTTTGTTAAAACCAAAACCGACCTTGACTTCCAACATCTTAAAGTTGGTTGTTACCACATCGGCACTAAATGTCGTTCCGACTAAATTAAACATCAAACCCATGGAAAGGTCTAGTCCGTAGTATGAATTGTTTCTAATTTTATACCAATTGCCATTGGCATCTTCCCAGCACTTCACTCTAGCACCATATCCTGCGCCCCAAGTCATATAGACTGGTCCGCCCAACCTAACGATAAAACCGCCCATAACAGACAGACGTGTAGTGCAGCTTTCGCCACTCAAAACGACTCCTCCGTCAGAGTTTTCCAATGCGCTGAAACCTGTGAAATTAAAGTTTGACATAAACGAGGCGTACCATCCGACCCTTCTCACCGAACCGAATGTCAAGCCGTATGACAACTGAGGCCTGAATGAATATGCTGCGTTAACAGTCACATAGTTAACACCTTTACGCAGATACTTATACAATGGTTCTTTCTTAGGAGTGAAATAATATGACCCATCACTGTCATAAGCCAAACTCACTGTCTTCGAATCATAAAGTTTTCCTCTCTTGACGTCTATCTCATGCAAGCCTAAGGAGACATCTATTGTCTTTGGCGTGACACCGACCTTCTTGCCGTCAATATATATATCGTCTCCTGACTTTGACGAATTTATCGACAAAAGCTTTCCGAAAGCCAAAACAAACTCACCGTTGCCAGAGATAGTAACATTTACAGTTTCCGTTGTCGTCTGAGTTCCTCTTCTTGCTTCTATTTTGTGAGTTCCATAAATAAGATTGATATTCAAAGGCGTAAGTCCAACATATTCACCATCTACATAAATCTTATCACCATCGGTATCGGTTTTGATTCTGACATCCTTGCCAGTTTCCAACACCTCGTTCAGGAACAATGTCTCACCTTTTTTAATAGTGATTTTTTTCTTCAAGACCGGACA
>JAZKYG010000072.1:0-2065 GCA_045612025.1 Bacteroidales bacterium | reverse complement strand
TTTCGATGTTCATGATTTTATTGTTTAAGGTTTAAAGTGTAAGGTTTAAAGTGTAAGGTTTAAAGTTTAAAGTTGATTTGTCCTTAAACATTAAACCTTAAGCCTTAAACCAGATTATTCCCAAAGTTTATTTGGATAAACTCCTCTGTCGATGAGTGACTGTACCTTTGCAACGACATCTGGTTTATCTTCTTTATATGTCACTCCAAACCAAGCTGCATCGCTTGACAAGACTCTCAACTTAGCTTCGTCGCTGTTGATGAGGTTGTTTACCATCAATGGAATGAAGAACTCAGCCTTGATGTTGGTTTGTGCTGGACCTTCCAAGAATTTCTTGAAGCCTTCTTTTGAATGTTCGAAGAAGTCAGGAGTGAAACCGAAGAAATTCATAGACACCAAAGTGTCTAAATCGAGTGGGTGAGAGCCTTCTTCATCTGTGAAAGCTGCGCCGTCTTCTGTCTTGGCGATTGAAGTGCGTTCGACTATTGTCTGGAGGTAATTGTTATCGTCTTGAGTGCAGACGCCTCTTGAAACGGTTCCAAATTCTGATAATGTGTTTCTCAATTTATAAGCGACCATGCTGTAAGCGCCTCTCTTGCCTTCGCATTCTGTTAGATATTTCGCCATCACTTCGTAAGCTTCTTTGCCGTAGAAGTCGTCAGCGTTGATTACTGCGAAAGGTTCTTTGATTGTGTCGGCTGCCATGAGAACAGCGTGGCAAGTGCCCCAAGGTTTCTCTCTGCCTTCTGGTACTGAAAAACCTTCAGGAAGAGCATCGATGCTTTGATATACATATTCTACAGGAATGCCGAAGCGTTCTGTGTTGTTTACTTTTTCAAAAGCCTCAGCGAAGTCTCTGCGAATCACGAATACGACTTTGCCGAAGCCAGCTCTTTTAGCATCATAGATTGAATAATCCAAGATTGCCTCGTTGTTAGGACCAACGCCATCCATTTGTTTCAATGCGCCGTAACGAGAACCCATACCGGCAGCTAATACTAATAATGTTGGTTTCATTTTCTTTATTTTTTAATGTCAACGGTCAACAGACAACGGTCAACGGTCTTTGCCCAGATTGTTAATCCTTTATTTCAGACGTGTCAACGACATCTTGTTTATTTTCATCGGTGTCGTCGACGCGTCTCTACAATAATTTATTATTATTTTCTTCTGAGACGCATCAATGTGTGTTTATAATGCAGGAATCATTGATACGTCTCTACAAATTTTCAACTTCCAATTTTCAATTTACTTAATACGTCTTGCTCCGTCTGAAATTACAACATCGTAAACCTTAGGTTCACGGTTGTATTTTGCGAGATATTCTTTCTTTGCTGTAGCGATGAAGTTGTCATATAAATCTTCTTTTACCAAGTTGATTGTACAACCGCCGAAGCCGCCGCCCATGACGCGTGATCCTGTCACACCACATTGTTTAGCAACGTCGTTCAAGAAGTCTAACTCTTCGCAGCTTACTTCATATTCCTTGCTCATGCCGTAGTGTGTGCCGAACATTCTGTCGCCGACTGTTTCGTAGTCACCTTGTTCGAGAGCAGCGCATACGTCGAGGACGCGTTGTTTTTCGCCGATGACGTAAACAGCACGCATATAGTCTTCTTCAGAGATTTCTGCTTTAACTTCATCGAGCATCGCCATTGTAGCGTCGCTTAAGTAATTGACTTCTGGATGTCTTGCCTTGATATGAGCGCAGGCATTTTCACATGACTCGCGGCGTTTGTTATATGCTGAAGAAGCGAGTTCATGTTTTACGACCGTGTCGAGAAGAACTACTTTATAACCTTCTGGGTTGAATGGGAAATATTCAAATTCCATTGTTGCGCAGTTGAGACGCATGAGATGACCTTTCTTTCCGAATACAGAAGCGAATTGGTCCATGATGCCACATTTCACTCCGCAGTAGTTGTGTTCTGTTGACTGACCGATTCTTGCGAGTTCAAAACGGTCGATATTGAGGTTGAAGATTTCATTTAATGCATTGGCAAATGTTGATTCCAAAGCAGCTGATGATGACATGCCAGCTCCGAGTGGAACGTCGCCTACGAAT
>JAZKYG010000071.1:0-29158 GCA_045612025.1 Bacteroidales bacterium | reverse complement strand
CTCAATCTTCTTTCCTGCTTTGATCTTATGGATTTTGACGATATTATAAACGAATTTCATCAGGAAGAAAACCACACCTATTATATATATGTATGAAATTATATCTGTAATGGATAATGTGTTTGTCTCGACAGGAGCTTCTATCATCGCATCATTGTAAAATATCACATCCATTTCCTGTTTAAAGGATGTCATTTCTTGAAACTGCTGTGCTTCAATACTTATTCTGATGAAAGGAAGCGCGAACGCAAAGACAGATATTGCAAGCAAGATGATTCTGTTGAGTTGGAATCTGTTGCTGTTGCGGAACAATAATTTGTATGCAAGATACAAAACCATTGTCGCTACAAATGTGAGTATCAGGTTTGTTATCATAGTTTATTTCTTTAACGCTTTATCAATCATGTTTTTAAGTTCTTCCAATTGCTCTATCGTGAAGCTTTCCTTCTGAGTAAAAGCCGACACCAATTCGCTATAAGAATTGTTAAAATAATTTTTGACCAATCCGCTGAGTGAGTTATGCGAATAATCCGATTTTGAAATGAGAGGATAATATCTGTTTGCCTTGCAGAATGTTTCGTGCGACACGAATCCTTTTTTCTCTAATATCCTTACGATGGTTAGCACTGTGTTGTAAGCCGGTTTCGGTTCTGGGAAGTTTGCCATTATCTCATTCGCAAATCCGCTTTCAATCTTCCAAAGCACCTGCATCACTTGTTCTTCTGCTCTTGTGAGTTCTTTTATATTTTCCATAGAATTGTATTTTTTTAATTAACGACGCAAATATATATCTTATTTTATAATTATGCAACTAAATTTTTAGTTATTAATAAAAAAATAAAAAGAGACGTGTCAACGTGTGTTTATTTTCAAGGTTACGTCGACGCGTCTCTACAATTATGAATTATGCATTATGAATTATGAATTAATCCTAAGGTCTTGTAAAATAGCATATTCGCACTCTCCTATTCCAGTGACGACGATTTTAACAGCCTTGACTGCTTGTTCCGGGTGGATTTCTGCTTTGTAACCGTCGAAGTAATCATAAACGAAGTCATCACCTTGGATGAAGTTTTCACCGTCGTAAGACCATTCAATTCTTGCATTTGGAAGTCCGACGATTGCTAATCCGTAATGTCCGGTTCCGACTAAAATCTTTTCGCATTCGACAGGATTTTCAAATGTGTATAAGAAATAATCGCCGGCTTCAACAGGACGTGCTGTGTTGCAATATGTATTCATATTATAATCAACCAAGACGTTGATATCTTGTTCCATAGGAACGTTAGATGTGATTGTTGTAGCAGGTTTTTGATAATGATATAAATCAATGTTTTGTGCGCCTCTTGCAATACTTGGACGTTCTTTGTAGAATGTAGCGAAGCGGTAATTTTCTGGTTTATCTGTAGTTATCGCTTCAGTATATTCCGCTGATTCCAAAGTCGGTGTTGATTTGTCATCAGTGTAACGTATTGTCAAGAAGTCGTAGTCTTTCTCAGCTACGAGTTTTCCGTCTTCGTATCTCACTGTAGGTGGAGCAACTCTGAATTCGAAATTCATGTTATACAATCTTTCTAAATGACTGTCATACAATCTCTTCTTGAAGTAATCGAGGTTTCTGTCTTCGTAAGCTGACCAGCCGATTTCTGAAAGCACGAGAACTTTAGGGAAAAGCTGATAATGAGCGTAACCTGGAACCTGACCGCATTCTGTCCAGAGTCCGCCTTGGATTCCGAGAACGAGTTTTTCTTCTTCGTCTGTCAACTCGAAATTGCCTATTGGGTCAAAAGAATAAACGGTGTCCAATGGAATGATTGCTGCCCATTTAAGACCGCGTTCGTCTGGAGATTGTTTCATGTCAAAGTACATATACTGAGCGACTTGCATAACTGTTGGCTGACCAGCCTTTACGGATTTGATGCCTCTTTCTGAGTTTTGCCAGACGTAAGGAATGGTTGTCTCAAGGAGATTTCCGCCATCGAGGATTTCGTCCCAGCCTGCCATTGTCTTTCCGTATTTATCCAAAATCTTTTCTATTCTTCTTACAAAATGATTTTGTAACTCAACGAGTTCTGTCATTTCTTTTTCTTTCATAAGATTCTGACAAACGTCACAGTCGCGCCATGAATTCATATTGACTTCGTCAGCGCCGATGTGATATACCTTGCTTGGGAAAAGCTCTACTAATTCAGCGAAAATGTTTTCAAGCATCACGTAATTCTCTTCACGACCTACGCACCATACGTTGTTTGACTCACCTTGTACGCTAAGATGTTTAGAATCAATGTCGCATACGATTTCTGGATATGTCACAGCGACAGCCTTACTATGTCCTGGCAAATCAATTTCAGGAATGATATTGATGTTTCTGTCAGCAGCATATTTCACGATGTCTTTGATTTCTTCTTGTGTGTAGAAACCGCCGTTGCGTTCGTTGCCAGAGCCGTAAGCAGGCATGAGAAGTTCGTCAGCTCCACGCCAAGCTCCTAATTCAGTGAGCTTTGGATATTGTTTTATCTCAATTCTCCAACCTTGGTCGTCAGCGAGATGCCAGTGGAAATTATTGATTTTATAATGTGCCAAGCCATTCAAAAGATGTTTGATGAAATCCACATCGAAGAAAGTGCGTGAGCAATCCAACATCAATCCTCTGTATTTAAAACGTGGATTGTCATGGATGTTTAATGATGGGAACATGACGCCAGCGACTTTGACTGCATCTTCTGAATAAATGTCGTTAGGCATCATCTGAATCAGAGTCTGGATTCCGTAGAAAATACCAGCTGCGTCAATAGCATAAATGTCAATCTTGTCGAGACTTACGCTTAAGAGATAAGCTTCTTTATCGTTTGCCAGACCTAAGTTCTCGCATTCGCTTGGATTTACGATGTTGAGGCTGACATAATTATATTCCGCATTATCAGCAATCTTAAGATTTGATTTGAAGATGTTTTTAAGATAAGACTGTAAAAACTCGGCATTGAATTTATTTGCCTCGTTTTCATAGACGATGACAGTTTCTTTATTGATTTGGAAACCATTGTCGTTCATGGCAACCACCACTTCTTGTGGAACCGGAACGATGTCGAGATTAGCATCCACGACCTTTGCATTATCTTCAACACATGAAGAAAGCAAAGCGATAATTGTTGTTAATAAGAATAGTTTTTTCATATTTAATTATTTAAATTTTTAATTCCAATACGCATCAACGACACCTTGTTTATTTTCATCGGTGTCATTGACACGTCTCTACAATATTGGACACGATAAATCACGTCCCTACGACTCCTAACTCCTAACTGTTTCACTTCCATTTTTCTTCAACTTTATTTCCTTAACGGAATTATCAGGCATTAATATATAATAGGTGCCTCCTATTTTAGATTTTATCTTGATTTTTTGAACCTTGCCGTTTTCCCAGTAGCAATCTACCACTGCGCCGTTTTCTGCGCAGAGTCCTTTGAAATGACCTGTTTTCCATGCTGATGGCAGTGCTGGCAGCACTTCAATGAATCCGTCGTGTGACTGAAGCAGCATCTCTGCGATGCCGGCAGTTCCTCCGAAGTTACCATCAATCTGGAATGGCGGATGAGCGCAGAAGAGATTTGGATATGTGCCTGCTCCTACTCTGTCGCCGACCATCGCTGGCTGTAGCAAGTTTTTAAGGAGTTTGTACGCACGCTCGCCATCATGGAGTCTCGCCCAGAAGTTAATCTTCCAGGCTCGCGACCAGCCTGTACCTTCATCACCACGGCGTTCCAACGAGACCTTGCATGCTTCGTATAATTCAGGTGTCTTCGACTTGGTTATCAATCGTCCTGGATGTAATCCGAAGAGATGTGACACATGACGATGATGTATCTCTGGCTCTTTATAATCTACCAGCCATTCTTGCAGATATCCATTCTCGCTTATCTGTATCGGCGGAAATCTCTTCAAATCGTTTTTAAGTGTTTCTGCAAAATCCTTGTCAATGCCTAAAAGCTCAGCCGAAGCAATAACATTCTGATACAACTCCGTGATAATCTGTATGTCCATAGTCGGGCCCATACAAACGCTGGCGGTTTTTCCATCTGGGAGATAGAAAGAGTTTTCTGGTGATGATGTCGGTGCTGTCACTAACCAAGAGTGTTCTTTTTCTTCAATCATGACAGAATTGAAGAACTGGGCAGCGCCTTTCATCACTGGATATATTTCTTTAAGATAATCGATGTCTTTTGTGAAAAGATAATGTTGGTAGAGATGCTGGCAGAGCCACGCGCCTCCGGTGTTGGTAGCGCCCCATGAAGGGTGTTCGCCTGGCGCGGTGAATCCCCATAAGTTACAGATTGAGTGTGCGGTCCAGCCGTCTGCGCCGTAGAATCCTTGTGCTGTCTCTTCTCCTGATTCGACTATTCCTTTGGTCAATTCAATGAGTGGTTTGTGTAATTCTGAGAGGTTGCAGACCTCAGCGAGCCAGTGGTTCATCTGCACATTTATATTAAGGTGATAGTCGCCGTTCCATGGTGTCTGTATTGTGTTTGCCCAGAGCCCTTGTAAGTTTGGAGGCAACAAGTTTTCGCGTGTTGATGAAATCAAGAGATAACGTCCGTATTGGAAATACAATTCTGCTAATTGTGGATCGTCTTCTTCTTGGAAGTCAAAGAGTCTGTCGGTGATTGGATGATTGTCAGTGATGCCTTCTCCAAAATCGACTTCCACTCTATTGAACAATTCCTGATATGTCTTGATATGATTTTTTCTTAATGATTTATAAGAATGTGACTTTGATTCATTCATCATATCATCGACAAAAGCAGTGTAATTTTCATTCTTATAATTTGTAGCGGATGAGAATATAAGTGTCAGTTCATCAGCGTTTCTTACAACGATTTTATTGTCTTTGTATTCGACATCGCCACCGATGTTATTCACTGTAAGTTTTGAAAGATATTTCATACCTTCATCGCCATTGCTGCCGTCTTTCAATTGTCCGAACATCACGATGGCATTGTCTTCAGTGAGATATTCTACGCATTCTTGTCTGTTTAAATTGATGTCGACAGAAATCATATTTGATTTATCAGCATTGAGACGAATCACAGCGACATCAGATTCTCGTGATACAAAATATTCGCGACGGAATTGAGCTTGGTCTGTTTTAAATTCTGTTGTCGCGATGGCGTTTGTCAAATCAAGTTTTCTAGTATAACTTCTGTCTTTGACTTTTGAACCTTCATCGTAAAGATATTCTATCTCGATATTGCCTAAAGTCTGGAAGCAACCGAAGTTGGCAGTTGCGCCATTGCCCCAGTTGGAACCGTTATTGGAACAAGTGAATGTTTTATATGTCAGTTCTTGTGCTTCGTAATTTTTCCCTTCAAGAAGAAGACGTTGTATTTCTGGAAGGCTTTCTTTTGCTTTAGGATTTGAGTAGTCAGCGACTTTACCTGACCATAATGTTATGTCGTTGAGAACTATGTTTTCCTTTTCAATTCCGCCGTCTGGCATTATTCCGAGGCGGCCGTTGCCTAATGGCAGCGTTTCTTCCCAGCAATTCGCAGGTTCTTCAAAGAAGAAAAACAAGTCTTCAGATTGTGTGTTAAAAAGATCTAAAACACTGATACATAGACCAAGAGTCATTGCTTTGAAGATGTAATGCAACTTCTTCCATTTATAGATAAGAACAAGAATAATTATGATTAAAAATACTTTCATATCGCTACATTTTTCTTCAAAAATATAACAATTTTCATTACCTTTGTAAAATAATTTTTGATTTTAATCTACATATATATGAACAATATTTTTTCAAAAGTAGAGCAAAGTTTTTTGATGGAATCTGACATCACAGAAATGACAACATTGATTCCTTATATCGTCACAGACAGCGTGCCTAAGTTGGGCGTTCTGACTGCCTTACGTTTCCTTGAATGGGTTTCAGACAATCCACAGGGTGTCATCAGTCTGTCATCTGATAAATCATTGAAGAACTTCATACATTACACTCATCATTTTCTAGACAACTGGGACGAGAAAGAGACAAAGAAAGTCCTTGAGAGATATGGCTTGGACGGCATCAAGAAACCAGATCTTTCCGGATTGCAGTTTGTTCAGATGGATGAGTTCTATCCTATCTCACCTAAACAGCATAATTCTTTCTACAATTACGTCAATAAAAACTTCATAGAAGGTTTCGGCCTTGATCCTAAGAAAGCCTTATTCATCAACAATGATGAGATAAAATTATATAAAGGCAAATCGTATGACGAAGTCTTCCCTAATTATTCTATTGACTTGAGTCTGCGTCACAGACAGGCTGAAAACAAACAGGAAGAAATACAACAGCAATCGTTATTCCTTATCGACGACTGGTGTTCAAGATATGATGATCAAATCAAGGCAAAAGGTGACATCGGATTCTTAGTCACTACATTAGGTTCTGACGGTCGTGTGGCCTTTAATATAAAAGGTACAAGCTTACATTCCAACACATCTTTGCGTCAGACCAATTTCGCTACTCAGGCTGATGCAGCTTCTTCTCTTGGTGGCATTGAAGTGGCGAAGAATCGTCTGGTCATCACAATAGGTTTAGATACAATAACAAGAAATCCTAATACTGTTGCTATCGTAATGGCTGCCGGCGAGTCTAACGCTCATATCATCAAGAATGCTCTTGAATCTGAAATGACGACACAATATCCAGCGACAGCACTTCAACGTCTTGAGAACAGCCGCTTCTATCTTACCAAAGGCGCTGCTTCATCTCTTAATGATTCCGTTAATAATTATTATTTCAAAGATGAATGGAATTTTGAAAAGACAGAGAGAGCTATTTTGGCGCTTTGCAAGAAATTAGGCAAATATGCACATAAGCTGACTTTGGAAGATCTTCAAAATGACGAGTGCTGCAAGATGATACCAAATCTCAGTCTTGAGACAGTACAAGAAGTTATCAGATCTACAGAAGCTAAGTTGAAGAGAGGTTCTGTTACACCAACACACAAGACCATTTACAACTCAGGTCCTCATCACGATGATATCATGCTTGGCATCATGCCTTTGACAAACAGACAGCTTCGCCCTGCAAGTAACAACGTTCATTTTGCAGTCATGACATCTGGTTACAACTCTGTAACAAATGGTTTCCTTAGTGATTCTTTAAAGATGACTCTTGACTTACTTGAAGATGACAAGATTCAGATGGTTCACTATCCTGATTTCTTTGAAGAAGGTTATAAGCATAAGTATGACAAGGACATATATCATTATTTGGACAGCGTGGCCAGCGATGACCAATATCAGATGAATAGAGGCTTCTGTCACAGATTGTTACGTTGCTCTGTCGTTGTATGGCAATTTAAAAATCTTGACGAGTTAAAGGCAAAGTATCGCGAAGTAATCAATGTGTTGGATAATTGTTACGATGGCGAACCTAACACTCCTGACTTACAACAGTTGAAAGGTATGATCAGAGAGTTTGAAGAAGAATTGGTATGGGCATATAACGGCGTTCAGGTAAATAACGTTCACCACTTGCATCTTGGTTTCTATCAAGACAAAGGCATCACAAAAGGCGTCAATGTTGAACGTGATGTTATGCCAATCTTGAATCAGTTCAGAGAGATAAATCCTGATATAATCAGCGTGACATTAGATCCAGAAGGCAGCGGCCCTGATACACATTATAAGGTACTGCAAGCCACTGCCGCCGCTGTCGCAGAATGGAGCAAGGAAAAAGACTTGTCAAACTTGAGAATCTACGGCTATCGTAACGTATGGTTCAAGTTCCATCCAGCTGAAGTAAATATGTACGTCCCTGTTTCACTTAACGCATTGGCTGTATTGGATAAGTCTTTCGCTGCAAGTTATTTGTCACAGGTGAAAGCTGAATTCCCTAATCCTTTCCACAACGGACCTTTCAGCGACATCTCAAAGAAAACATGGATCAATCAGTTGCATGACGTACAGATGTTGTTAGGAAAGAATTACTTCTATGAAAACCCAAGTCCGCTGATCAGATCGACACACGGCTTGATTTTCATCAAGGATATGAATGTTGAAGAGTTTATCGCAATCTCTGAAGAAATGAGAAGACGTTCTGAAGAAGCGATATGATTAATTCATAATTCATAATTAAGCGTTGCTATAATATAGTGACGCTTTTTTTATTTCCACACTTTTGATTTTTTTTGAAGTCTGTTGTCCTTTGACTGTTGTCTGTTGACTTTTTATGGCGTTCCGGCTACGCCGTCGGGCCTTCCGCTATATCTTTTTCCGCTTCGCTTCAAAAGGATGCCGCTGCAGTCCCTAACGCTTGGCTACAAGCACATAAGCGTGTGCGTTTTTACACAAAAAAAAGACCAAGGAATAATCCTCGGCCTTTATATCTTTGCGACTCCGTGTCCTTGAGTCTTTATTTATTTGTCAGCGCCTTGATAGTCGCTATTTCTCTCCATTTCTTCATAGCCTCATCAGCTGGAACTCCGAAGTAAGTCTTGCCTGGCATTGTGTCTTTATCTACACCTGAATAAGCGAGAACCACTGTGCCTTCTGCAATGACGAGGTCTTTGTTTACAGAACCCATAGCCCAGATAGAAACGTTATCTTTTACAACGGTGACACCGCCTACTGAGGCGTGAGCTCCGAGGAAGCAGTTCTTTCCGAGTTTAGCGTCGTGGCCTATTTGGACGAAGTTGTCCATCTTTGTGCCTTTACCTACTATTGTATCGCTAGTAACGCCTATGTCGACGCAACAGCAAGCGCCTATTTCCACATCATCTTCAATAATGACTCTTCCGCAAGATTCGAATTTCACGAAGCCATCAGGACGACGTTGGAAATAACAAGCATCACCGCCAATGACACTGCCACTTTGAATGATTACATTATCACCTATTATAACGTGATTGTAAATCGTGACATTTGGATGGATGATACAATTTTTTCCAATCTTAACTCTGTCGCCGACAAAAACTCCTGGTTCTATTATGGTACCTTCGCCGATCTCGGCTTTAGGACCAATCATTGCTGTTGCAGGCTCAAATCTACGATAAGACAATATAAGCTTGTTGAAAGCGTCTAATGGACTATCGTGGATAATCAAAGCCTTGCCTTCTGGGCATTCAACATCTTCACTGTTGATGATGATTGTTGTTGCCGCTGAACTTAAAGCCTTTTTGTAATATTTGGGATGATCTACAAAAGTGATATCGCCAGGTTCAACTTCATGGATTTCAT
Organism: Bacteroidales bacterium; assembly: GCA_045612025.1. Taxonomy (GTDB): domain Bacteria; phylum Bacteroidota; class Bacteroidia; order Bacteroidales; family F082; genus Limimorpha. The sequence goes on along the minus strand of JAZKYG010000071.1, from coordinate 19,936 downwards.
TAAGACCGGAGATCACGAAGTTGGGATCTCCGATCGTTTTCTTTGCTCCAACATAGTCAGCGACGCACTTAAGAGTCGTATGTGGATTTATTTTCATTTAATTCAATTATTTTACTCTTTCAGTGTATTCACCGGTACGAGTGTCTACTCTAATTTTATCGCCAGTGTTGATGAATAAAGGAACTCTAACTGTAGCGCCTGTTTCAACTGTAGCGTCTTTCATAGCGTTAGTTGCTGTGTTGCCTTTTTCACCTGGTTCTGTATATGTAACTTCCAAAACAGTCTTGATAGGCAATTCTGCGAAGAGAACTGTTTCTGTTGATGTATCGAATACAACTTCACAAACGTCGCTTTCTTTGAGGAAGTCAACACCTGTGATCAATTCTTTATTGAGAGGGATTTGTTCGTAGTCTTCTTGGTTCATGAAGATAAAGTCATCACCTTCTTTGTAGAGATATTGATATTGACGGCGTTCAACGCGTACGTCTTCTAATTTTTCACTGATGTCAAAACGATGTTCTAATGTACGACCGTCAACAATGCTCTTCAATGTTACACGCATGAAAGTGTTACCTTTACCTGGTTTTACGTGTTGGAAATCAACGCAGAAATAAAGTTTTCCGTTGAAACGGATACATGTTCCTTTTTTAATGTCTTGTGAGTTAATCATATAATTTTAATTCTATAAGTTATTATTGTTCTTTATTTAAAATAAATCAATTGTTTATGCTACAAAAATACAAAAAAAAAGCATTAAAACAAGTTTTAGATTGATTAAATTATGACAATATCTTTCAAGAGATCCGTACCTGAAACTCTGTTAATATTTCTTAACAAAATAGTCTTGGAATACATCAGTTCGTTTCTTAAAGAATCTGCGTCAACTTTGACATATAATATTCCTTTTGTGATTCTCAAGTCTAATGTGTGCGCTGCAATAAATCCGCCGACAACACTTCTCCACGACTCGATAATCTTCATCTCGTCGAGACTGTTTTCTCTGTTATGGCGTTTGTAAAACTCGCTTATCAGTTCCGCCAATGTGTATCCGTCTTCATTCATCGTCAGTAGAAATTATTCCGTTATTAACATTGAAAATCTTATGATTCACAACAGTGTTATCCATCAAAAACTTTATCCTTTGACGTTGTGTGTCGGTGATGAACACTTGTCCGAAATGATCATTGCCAACAAGTTTCACAAGATGAGCCACTCTGTTGTCGTCAAGTTTGTCAAAAATATCATCCAAAAGCAATATCGGCTTATGCCCTATTTTTCTGTAGTTGAAATCAAATTGCGCGAGCTTTATCGCGATCACAAACGACTTCTGCTGTCCCTGCGACGCGAATTGTTTCACCGGATGATCGTTGATAAGGAATGTCAGATCATCTTTATGAATGCCGACATTTGTATATGTGCTGTATCTGTCGTGGTTGAGGCTTTCTGCCAATAGTTCTTCGTAAGGCCTTTCGTTAAGCGTCGAGTTATAAGTTATCGCTACTCTTTCGTTCGTGCCTGATACTATCTCGTAATATTCTTGAAAGACCGGTACGAATTCCTCAAGGAACGACTTCCTCTTCTCATTGATAGGAACTGCGTTTTGAATGAGCTGATGGTTCCACATCTCTAATAATGTGTCATCCCACATTCTGTTTTCAGAGAAAAACTTAAGCTGCTTATTTCTCTGCTGCAGCGCCTTGTTATAATTTAAAAGGCTATTGAGATACGACGCATCGAATTGTGAAATAACGCCGTCGATGAACTTGCGTCTCAGTTCGCTGCCGTTGTTGATCAGGTCGCTGTCGTATGGTGATATCATCACTAAAGGAATCTTGCCTATATGGTCGGCAAGACGCTCATATTCTTTCTTGTCACATTTGAACGACTTTTTCGAACTGCTTTTCTGCACACAGGAAATAGTGTGAAGTTCATCATTGTCGAAGTGAAAGTCACCATGTATGGCGAAGAAATCTTCTCCGTGTCGTATGTTTTGTCTGTCTGTTAAAGTGAAATAGCTTTTGCAAAAAGCCAGATAATATATTGAATCCAAGATGTTTGTCTTGCCTGCAGCATTAAGCCCCACGAAGCAGTTGATTTTTTCGGATAAGGATAAATCTGCAGACTGACAATTTTTGAAATTGCTTAGCTTTAACTCTTGAAGATACATTATTACTAAAATTTGAAGCTGTCTAAATTCGTAGTTATAGTAATGTAATTTGGCGAGCCATGAATGTGCATCTCGGAACGTGAATAATTTATGGTAAATTTATATACATTAATGCCAATACCGTATGATAAACCGACAGCTCCTTTTTTCGTTGGGCTTATCATATTCTTACGTAGTCCATAATTATATCCAACGCGTAAAACTAAGTTCTTTCCCAAATTCAACTCGCCAGCTACTACCATGTGTCTGAAGAAGTTGTCAGCAAATGCATCTAGTTTGTTTTTTTTCTTCATCGTTCCAGTCATAGGATCGTAGTTGTTTTCCAAATCCAAAGGATCGTCATAAGTCAGGTCCCATTTCTGTAGGTTGTTGTAAACGAAGATGAATGTAAGAGGAAGATGTTCCAGCTTTTTAGAAGCTCCTAACAACATGTTGAAAGGCAACTCATTTCTCCATCCTTGATAGTTGTTGGAAATTTCAGAGCCAAAATTACGTGCTACCAAAGAGAACACCCAATTTGTTTTGTTTATGTATGTTACAGCAAAGTCGGTAGCAATAGCGAAAGATGTATTGTTTTCATATTGAAGTCCAGCGAATTTTATGTTAGCACCAATGCTAAGTTTCTTGTTAAGATGACGGCCCCAGCCAATGTTTATCACGTAGTCTGATACAGAAAACATTGTGTTATCCTGGATGCCAGTTTCATCACTATAATAAAAGTCTCCGTAATCGTCATACTGTACAGATGCTACGAAACTTCCTATCTTATTAAAAGTCTTTCCGAATTGTATTGCACCAAAGTTGATGTCGTTATAATAATTCACATAAGAAAGAGATAAGGAAGTGTTCATCGCTGAATTTATCAGTGATGGATTTGATGTAACGGCTTGAATGTCTGTGTTCCAGCTGGAAATAGGAAGAATCGTTCCGCCTAAAGCTGCCACCCTTGCTGAACTTGTCATGTTTAAAAAGTTATACGTACCGTCTTTTTGTTGGGCGAAACCAATCATCATCGACGACAAAAAGAATAATAGTATGTATAACTTTTTTCTCATAACTCTAATTTTATCTGGTAAACGAAATATTGTCTTAATTATTATTAAGAATCTAATAAACCTATACCTTTTTTAACTATAGCGTTTTCTTCGTTAAGCTTCTTTAATATTCTGTCTAAAATACCATTGACGAATACCTTGCTCTTTGGTGTGCTGAAATATTTTGATATCTCAATGTATTCATTCATAGTTACTTTTACAGGGATATATGGGAAGCAAAGGAATTCTGTCAAAGCCATTTTCAAGATAATCATATCCATGACACAAACACGTTCCTTTTCCCAGTTAGATGTGTTTGAACCGACCAACTTGCCGTATTCTTCGTCATGTTTGATGACTTCTCTGAATAACTTCTTAACAAACTCTTTATCTTCATTGACTGGGTCGTTTTCAGTCTTGTAGATTGCAGGAAGTAAAGATGATTCGTTAAAGCTTGCTTTCAAGTCTGAGAAGAATTTCACTAACATTGATGTAACTAAATGATAGTCATCAACGAAGAAGATGCTCTTTTCTTCATAGAAGTCTTGTAGCACTTCAAGATCTGAGAAATATTCACCTATCATCTTGACGATGAACTTCTTGTCGTGGTCGAAGCTGTTGTTGTCGTCAGACATATAGTCTTTATATTCTTGAGTGTTACGCATCATATTATAATAGTTTCTTATAATATCTTGATGGTCAACCCAATTGATTTTGAGTCTTTCTTCTTCTTTGCGAAGGTCTTTGTTGTTTTCAAGAACATTCAAAACTCTGTTTTCAACATAACGCATGTTAGGGTTCAAATCTTCTTTTGTTGGGAAGTTCTTGCGTTTGTTCTCTTCTATTCTGTTTTCTGCAAAGCGTTTAGTCTCAACGAGAAAAGAGAGTTGCCATACGAATAACTCGTGCATTTTGTCAATGCTTTCAAGTACGTGTTTTACACCTGATTCAACTTGTTCTTCGCCTGATCCTAAGTAAGCATAAATTGCTTGCAAGACTTTAACTCTTAAAAACCTTCTGTTTATCATATTATTTACCTTTAATTGTTGTTATTTTCTTAAAGCTCTTAAAAAGAAATGTATGTCTTTCGACAAAGAATAGTCTCTCGCATACATGAGATTGAGATGTTCTTTTTCTTCTTCCGTCAAACCGTTTCTGCTTATGTTGGCAGATGGGTCAAAGATGCCCTTCTTGATTTTTGGAAGCTTGGATTTTTCATTGTCTTTAACATCGCAATAACCTATCCATGAATACTTTCCGAACAATACCTTAAAGCAGTTCTTCAAGAATCTGAATGGTCTGTTTATGAATAAGGCTATGAAGATCCAGAACACTATTCCCATTGCAGATGATATGATGTCGAATAGCCGTTTCTTTCTTTTATTGGAATTTGTACTTATTGTTTTAATGTCGATTGTATACAGATCGCCTCTTGTGTTGATTGAGTTGCTGCCGATGATTGACAGTGTGTCTTCCGGTGCGATTTTATAATCGAGAGAAGAATGCCACTCTTCCATCTTGTCGATAATCAACTGATGTGACAAATCTTTCGAACAGAATATAATCTCGTTAATCTTGTAGATATCAATGATATCTGGAACCTGATGCAGGTTGCCGAGGTAATTTTCCGGCACGTCCTTGTCATCGAAAGGACTTATCAATCCGATGAAGTCTGGTTTTATGGAGGTGCTTTCAAGAAGATTTTGCACGCGTTGTGTTTCCTCGCTGCTGCCAATCACAAGGAAGCGTTTCTTTGCATTCTTGCCATATTGGAAGCTAGGGCGTTTGAGCAGATATCCTATCCATCTTGTGAAACTCATTTCAGCGGCTACCCATATCATGCCAAAAAGAATCAATGCGCGTGAGAAACGCAACTGTTCTGGCAATAAAGCGTAGAGGACCAAAATAAGGAAACTTCCCAAGAAGACGCCACCAGCAGCCGGCGCGATTTTATATGGCTTGTCGTAACCTCCGGAGAAATAGGATGTCAAGAGCCATATCAAGAGATAAATAGGAAGTATTATCGCAAACAGTATTGTCGGATATGTGCCGTTTCCGTCATAGACAACCATATTGCCCCATAGATATCCGATAGCGGCGAGACCTGAATAACCTAAAACCGTATCCATCAGAGGCTGGACAGCCTTGCTGAAAAACTGTGACAACAGAGCCAGAAATGCCTTGAAATATATTGCTATGTTGATTAAAAACGAGAATGTCTTTGCACCATTGTTGGCAAAATGTTTCTTGACGAATATTTCCATCGCCTTGTAGAAAACTAGCACGTAGTTTACGCTTGTCTTCTTGGTGCTTTCGCCTTTGTAGTGTATTATTCTGGTCTTTGGATAATAATAGTTTTTATAGCCTGCTAATGTTATTCTGTAAGAAAGGTCAATGTCTTCACCATACATGAAGAATGTCTCGTCAAGAAGTCCGCATTTGTCTAATGTCTCACGACGCATGAGCATAAAAGCGCCAGCCAAGATTTCAACTTCGTTAATTTCGTCATTATCAAGGTGTCCCATATAATAACTAGCGAAGCGCTTTGAATGTGGGAATAGTTTTGCCAAACCGAACATCTTGTAGAATGCAGTCGCAGGTGTCGGGAGTCCGCGTTTTGACTCTGGCAGGAACCGGCCTTTGCCGTCTACCATCTTGACGCCTAATCCGCCTGCATCTGGATGAGTATCCATAAAAGCTATAGTCTTGGTGAAAGTGTCATCTTCAACGACAGTGTCTGGATTTAGCAATAAAACATACTCGCCTGTTGAAATCCTAATCGCTTGGTTATTAGCGCGACTAAAACCAACATTATCTTTATTTGCTATGACTTTTACTTCTGGAAATTTTTCTGCAAGCATTTTGAGAGATCCGTCAACTGAGTTGTTATCAACAACATAAACCTCAGCTTCAATATTAGCAATAGCCTTTCTCACAGAGAAAAGACACTGCTCGAGGAAATGCTCGACGTTATAATTTACTATGACGATAGATAACTTCATGAACCAAATTGATGTGCAAAAATAATGATTTTTCCTACTGAAACGGAGGTTTTAGGTAGTTTTTTTTTATTGTCTGAAAATGTTGAAAAATTATTCATAAAATTGTATTTTTGCGTAAATTTAAATCTGATGGAAAATAAGAGAAAATCACTTCGTTTTGGCTTGATGATTAACAGCTTGACTGTTGCAACTTGGCAATATGACACCATCAAATTACTTATGGATAACGGAATGAAGCTTGCTCTTATTATCCAAAATGCTGATGAAATTCCGTCCCCTGGTCTATTGGAGAAAATCAAACACTATCCATACCGAAGGGTGTTATACAGAGTATGGAGCAGATTTTTCTTTAAGCCAAGAAGCAAGTATCCCGCTGATATAACAGAACTTACAAAAGATACACCGACTATATTCTGCAAACCGATAATCAAAGGGATATCTACATATTTTGAAGAAGTAGACATCCAAGAAATTCGTAATCAGAATCTGGATTTTATACTTCGCTTCGGTTTCGACATCGTTCGCGGTGAAGTGCTGAACGTCGCAAAATACGGCATCTGGTCTTATCATCATGACGACGAGAGAGTTGTGAGAGGCGGTCCTCCTGGATTTTGGGAGTTTATGAAGAAGATACCTAGCAATGGCGTTATCTTACAGCAACTTACAAATACTCTTGATAAAGGAATCATACTTAAAAGAGTTCGTTTCAGGACAATACTTCATAGCTATAAGGCACATCTGGACCAATTGTTTTTCGGTGCCTCGATATTGCCTTTACAGGTTTGCAAAGATTTGATAAACGACGGCACCTTAAAAGGCGAGCCTTCTAATTCAGATGCTCCATTGCTTTATCCTCCTGGCAACATCAAGATGATTCAATATTTTTGGAAGTCTATATGGAGACGTGTCGGTTTTCATCTCAACGACCTTTTCAGACAAGAGGATTGGAATGTCGGTTTCTGTGAAAGCTCTATAGAGGATTTTATTGATAACAAAGATATAGAGTCTCTTAATATTCAATGGTTTAAGAAACCAAGAAAAAATTGTTACTTTGCCGATCCTTTCATTATCAAGACGAAAAAAGACACTTATATATTCTTTGAATGGTATTCATATCCTAAAGGCAAAGCAGATCTGGCAGTTGCGTTAAAGTCGGAAGGCTTCAAGAAATATCATAAACTGACGAATTTCAAGGAACATCGCTCCTACCCTTATGTGTTTGAGTATGAGAATGTAATTTATTGCTTGCCAGAAGCCAACGCAACAAAGCAAGTAGTGTTATATCGTTTTGATGAAGAAAAATTAGCTTTTGAGAGAGACTCTGTTTTACTGGAAGGCTTCCCTATTGTTGATGCGACATTGTATTTCCATAATGACAAATGGTTTATGTTTTTGGTAAATCAGAAGAACTCACATACACAGCTTGAGGTTTATTATTCTGAAAATCTAAGAGGACCATATCTGCCTCATGACAATAATCCAGTCATGATAGATTGCAGCAAGGCTCGTCCTGCAGGCAAAATCTTCACTTACAAAGGAAAGACGATACGTCCATCGCAGAACTGCACTGAACATTACGGACAATCCATCACTTTAGAAGAGATAGAATTGTTGACCGAAAAACAATTTATGACAAAAGAATCTGGAAACATATTGCCAATAGAAAACAGCGATTATGACAAAGGCATTCACACTATAAACAGTGATGATGACATCGTAGTTTTCGATGGAAAGAGGTTTGTTTTTACATTTTCTGGCTTTAAACAACAACTTAAACAAAAGATACATAAATAAATGATTAAGAAGATTTTTGGAACATTCGGAACACGTCTTTTAAATGCCTTGGTCGGCTTTGTCACTCTGTGGTTTGGAACTAACTTCCTTGGCAGAGAAGCCTGGGGTATTGGCGCGACAGTTTTGGTAGATGTTTCGCTTCTTCTTATCGCAGTTGAATTGCTTTCTGGCAGCGGACTTATCTATTACACTCCAAGAAAATCATTCGTCACCTTATTTAAGATTTCATACGCTTGGATATTATTGACAGTTGCCTTTTTAACATTCATCTTCTATACCTTATATGACTTTCTTCCTGCAGTTTATGACGCCTTCGTACCTGACGGTTATGGCGCACACATTATATTAATGGTTTTCCTTTACGGACTTCATAATTTCAATATGAACGTACTTTTGGGAAAAGAACGAGTCGGAACACAGAACGTATTGTTTATCATACAGTTTATGACCCAACTCATATCCATGATATTGTTTATATTCGTATTTGACATCCGCAATGCTGACGCTTTTGTGTATTCGCTTATTACAGGATATTTGACTGTCAATATCTGCGGATTTGTTTGCATACTGCCATATTTCAGTGACAACCAGCACGAAAAACTCATTCCAACTGCAAAAGAGATGTTTAACTTTGGCAGTATGATACAGCTTTCCACATTGGTGACAATGATTAACAGAAGGATAAGCTATTTTGTCATAAAGAGGTTTTTCGGTATGTCAGAGGTCGGTGTCTATACATCTGGAACTCAGGTTTCGGAAGCCACTAAATTGATTGGCAACAGTATAGCATTGGTTCAGTTCTCTTCGATAAGCAATATGGACGACAAGAAGAAAGCAGCGGATCTGACTGTGACATTCTTGAAACTAGCAGTGATATTAACCGCCTTATGCATGATAGTCATCTGCTTGATACCCAAGTCTATATACGCTTGGATTTTCACTCCTGAGTTTGCGGAGACAAAAGATGTGTTAGTGAGTCTAAGTCCAGGAATGGTTTTCATGGCTGCCAATATGATTTTCAGTCATTATTTCTCTGGCGTCAATCTTCCTAAACATAACCTTTATGGTTCCTTAGTAGGATTATTGGTAACGATACCATCGATTTATATTCTTATACCAAAGTATGGAATTGTCGGCGCTGGCATTTCTGTTTCATTAACTTATTTAGCTACAATCATTTATCAATGGTTGATATTCAAAAAAGAAACAAAAGTAAAAACAATACAACTTCTTCCAACGTTAAACGATTTCAAGACATTGGTGGAAAGTCTTAAGTCACAGTTCTTTAAATGATTATTAATTTAAAAAAATAAAGTTATGGGAATTTTATCACAAATTAATTTAGTTGAAATATTAAGTTCGTTCATCGTACTTTTTGTTATCATTGACGTAACAGGTTCTATACCTATTTTCTTGAGTCTCAAGAGTAGCGATAAGAACATCAAGGCTGGACAAGCTTGTTTGGTGGCCTTGCTGATGTTTGTCGCATTCTTCTATGCCGGCGACAGACTCCTCGACTTATTCAGTGTTGACGTCGCATCATTCGCCGTTGCAGGTTCTTTTGTAATCTTCATCTTGGCATTGGAAATGGTTTTAGGTTTCGACATTATAAAATATGACAACCAAGGATCTAACGTCTCTGTTGTTCCTATTGCGTTTCCATTGTTGGCAGGTCCTGGCGCATTGACAGCCTTGTTATCATTACGTGCTGATTATTCTGTGATTAACATTATGTTAGGTCTTATTTTAAATTTGATTTTAGCATATATAGTAATACGTTTTGTTGGCAAGATTGAAAAATGGTTAGGCAAAGATTTCATCTTCATCTTGCGTAAGTTCTTTGGTGTTATCTTGTTAGCATTGGCAGTTAAGTTGTTCGCAAGCAATTTAACCATTGTAATTGCAGAATTGGCTAAATGATGTTAGTTAGGAATTAGGATGAGTAATACGTTAATAACAATAATTGGTTTTTCAATTATATTTCTGATGACGACATTAGGATCGTCATTGGTTTTCTTTTTCAAGAAAGACATCTCTCAGAGTGTCAATTCTATGCTTTTGGGTTTAGCAGGCGGCATTATGGTTGCCGCTTCGATCTGGTCTCTGATAATCCCGTCTATTGAAATGTCGGAAGCCAGTTTCGGCAAGTTCGCCTGGTTTCCTGCAGCGACGAGTATTATAATAGGTGGATTGCTGTTAGCCTTGTTGGACAAGATAGTTCCACACATGCACAACGGCACACATCAGGAAGAAGGACCTCGCTCCCACTTTTCAAAGTCGATGAAGCTGTTTTTCGCTGTTACTTTGCACAACATACCTGAAGGTTTGGCGGTAGGATTCGCTTTCGGAGCAGCAGCTGTTGTTGGCGATACCGCAGCATATATATCGGCTTTAGGATTGGCGATAGGTATTGGCATACAGAACTTTCCAGAAGGCGCTGCCATTTCCTTGCCGATGAAGCAAGTGACGGGCAGCAGCAAGAAAGCATTTCTCTTCGGTATGGGCAGCGGTGTTGTAGAACCATTATCTGCCATCGTTGGATTTTTCCTTGCATCACACCTGATAGTCTTGCAGCCTTGGCTTCTCGCCTTCTCTGCCGGCGCGATGTTGTTTGTCGTAGCAGAAGACTTGATTCCAGACGCAAATCTAAGCGAGAACCCACATACAGGAACATGGGGTTTCATGATAGGATTCATCATCATGATGATACTGGATGTGGCGCTGGGGTGAAGAAACTATTGCTTTAAATTATGTATCTTTGAAAGATTGAATACAACATAAAAGTAATGCTACAGTAAAGGTGCTTAGTTGTGAAAACATTTAAAGCGGGGTTTAAAAAAAACCTCGCTTTCTTTTATAATAGAAATCCTATTGATTCTCTGATAAATAAAATCTCTCTTTTGCTTAACTAAACATTGTTAATTTCAAACAATCGCTTCTCTGATCTTAACTAACTTTTCAATCAAAGGTTCGACTAAGTCGAGGCGTAGCATATTGGCGCCATCGGATTTTGCCGCTGCTGGATTAGGGTGTGTCTCTATGAACAAGCCGTCTGCTCCTACTGCAATGGCAGCCTTAGAAATCAACTCGATGAGTTCCGGTTTGCCGCCTGTGACTCCTGATGTCTGGTTTGGCTGCTGCAAGGAATGTGTCACGTCCATGATAACAGGAACGTCACATTGTTTCATGTCGTAGATGTTTCTGTAATCGACGACCAAGTCCTGATAACCGAAGAAGTTGCCGCGTTCGGTAAGCATCACTGCATTATTTCCCGACTGCTGCACTTTCTCAACAGCGAAGCGCATCGATGCGCCTGACAAGAATTGTCCTTTTTTGATATTGACGATTTTACCAGTCTTTGCCGCGGCTATCAGAAGGTCTGTCTGTCTGCATAAAAACGCTGGTATCTGCAAGATATCGACATCATAATCTGCTGCCATCTGCGCTTCTTCTACAGCGTGAATGTCAGTGACGACAGGAATGTTGAATTGTTCTCTGATGCCTTTGAGAACGTTGAGAGCCTTCTCATCTCCTATTCCCATGAAAGAATCTAATCTAGAACGATTTGCCTTGCGATATGAGCCTTTGAATACATAAGGAATGTCGTAAGCCTTGCAAATCTTAACCAATTGTTCCGCAATCTTAAATGGAGATTCTTCGTCTTCAATGACGCATGGTCCTGCCAAAAGGAAGAATCTGTTTTCTTTAAGATCTTTAAGGAATGGGAAATGAGAGAGTTTCATGTTATTAATTGTTTATTATTTGTTATAATGTTTTAACAATTCAGCGAATGCAATCTTGAACCAAGGTGTGTAGTCCTGTGGATTTTTCTCCATATCCTGACGGATGTTTTCCATTGTGTCGTATTTCCATGATTCCACTTCCTCTTTATTGATAACAGGAGTATCGTCTGTTGTTCCAACAAAGACATGGTCAATCTCGTGTTCCATCAATCCTTGTGTGACGTCTGCTTTATATGTGAAGTGGAACAACTCTTTGAGTTCGCACTGCATTCCCATCTCTTCTTGCAAACGGCGTGTTGTTGCCTGCTCGAGTGTCTCTTCATGACGTGGATGTGAACAGCAAGTGTTAGTCCATAATCCTGGAGTGTGGTATTTTGAGAATGCTCTTTGCTGGAGCAACATCTCACCTTTTGTATTAAAGATGAAAATAGAGAAAGCACGATGCAGTTCTGCTTTCACATGGGCTTCCATCTTCTCCATCAAACCGATAGGATTGTCGTTAGCATCGACGAGTACTACGTATTCTTGCATGATATTTTCATTTGGCTACGAGCGATGAGCCGTGAGCTATGAGTTTTTTGTTCCAAGGCTCATGACTCAAAGCTCAATGCTATTAAACATTAAATCTGATATTCAAAATGTCACCGTCTTGTACGATGTAGTTCTTTCCTTCTACGCGGAACTTGCCAGCTTCTTTCACTGCTGCTTCTGAACCGTATTTCAAGAAGTCTTCAGTGCTCATGACTTCAGCTCTGATGAAACCACGTTGTAAGTCTGAGTGGATAACGCCAGCTGCTACAGGTGCAGTGTCGCCGATGTGGATTGTCCATGCACGTGTTTCGTCTGTACCTGTTGTGAAGAATGACTGTAATTTAAGTGTCTGATAAGCATAACGTACGAGTTTGTTGACACCTGGTTCTGTGAGACCTGCGTCTTCCATGAACATTGCTTTGTCTTCGTCGTCGAGTTCAGCGATTTCTGATTCCAGCTTACCAGCGATGATGATCATCTCGTCGCCTTCTTTCAATGATGCCTTGACAGCTTCTGAATATTTGTTGCCTGTAAGAGCTGAAGCGTCATCGACGTTACATACGTACATGATAGGCTTTGCTGTAAGTAATTGAATATCTTGGATGTATTTCTTGTCTTCTTCTGCTACTTTTGCATCACGGGCGTTCTGCATGTTTTCAAGAGCTTCTTTATAGACTGTCAATACTTCGTAAGCTTTCTTATTGTCTTTCTCGCCGTTTTTCATAAGTTTTTCAACACGTTGTAACTTACGAGTCACGAGGTCAAGGTCGCGAACTTGAAGTTCGAGGTCAACGAGTTCCATGTCGCGTACTGGGTCGACAGAACCTTCGCTATGAGGAACGTTTTCTTCGTCGAAGCAACGGAGTACGTGAATGAGAGCATCCATGGTTTGAACTTCAGCGAGCAATTTGTTACCGACGCCTTCTCCACCTTTTGTCAATCCTGGAAGGTCAACGATTTCGACTGTCGCTGGAACGATTCTTTTTGAATGAGAGATGTTGTCGATGAGTTTGAGACGTTCGTCGCGGACTTCACACATACCGATGTTTGTCTTTGTAGCGAAACCGCCTATCTCAGCTTTTGTATTTGAAATACAATTAAATATAGTTGTCTTACCTGTATTGGTCAAACCAATGATACCACAATTCAATGCCATAATAATTTATTTTTTTATAAACACGCAAAGATAATAAAAGTCAACGGACTACAGACAACGGACTACAGATTTTTTTTAATTAGGGATTAGCAGTTAGGAATTAGGAATTGAGGTTGATTTTTTCAATAAAATTATAGCATTTTGCTTTATTGTTTCTACAAAAAAATGTATCTTTACAATCTTAATTAAAACCAAATAATTTTTGATGTTATGGAAAATACACAAATGATAGCAGAATATGGTCTTCCTTTGGAAGTCGAACTTAGTACTCAGATTTACAATGCATTGCAAGGCAATGTAGTTGAAGAGATCATTAAAATGGCAAAGATTCCTTTTTCTGATAATTATTATCGCAGCATGCTTGAAGGTCACAGTTTCAAGGTTGAAGAAGGCACTCTTTCACGTTATTACAAAATCTTCAATGAGATTAAAGAAACTCTGCAGTTCACAGAACCTGTAGATTTCTATATCACCGGCGATCCTTCTGTCAATGCTTTCGCAATAGCATCTCAAGAAGAAGGCGAACCAAACATCATCAACGTCAACTCTTCTCTTATCCAGCTTATGACTGACGATGAACTTCGTTTCGTTATCGGTCACGAGATGGGTCACTTGATAAACAAAAACGCCACTTTGGTAAAACTCATCAACTTCGTATTCCCTCACGGCGCACCTATACCAATCACATTACAATATAAGATAAGGTTGTGGCAACAACTCTCTGAACTCGTCGCCGACCGCTTCGGTTATATGGCAATGCCTAATCTTAACGTCTGCATCTCTGCTTTCTTCAAGATGTCATCTGGATTGGATTTCAACAAGATGGATATGAAAGTCGAGGCTTTCCTGGAAGATAACAAGAAACGTCTGGAATATTTCCGCAACGACAAAGGCATCAACTTCGCCACCCATCCAATCAACCCTATCAGAGTCGAGGCTTTGAACCAATTTTCAAAAAGTGTGTTCTTTAAAGAAAATGGTGAAACTAAAGAAGAATTGGAAAAAGGCATGAACGATCTTATCGAAATTTTATTAAAAGTAAGAAACACAGAGCTTGATTCTAATATGGCCAACTTCATCGCAACGGCAGGTCTCATTATCGCAAACAGCGACAACCAAATCACCGATGATGAAATAGAAGAAATCCTCAGTGAATTGTCAGTCTTGGAGATCTTCCCAAAGACATTCTTGGATGAAATAGTCAAAGAAGATATTGTTAAGATATTTAAAGAATCTATCAAGAAACTGATCGAGATAAATCCAGAGACACGCGAAGGAATGCTGCGTTATCTTATTTCTATTGCGTTGTCAGATAAAGATATAAGCGTAAAAGAAGTTGAATTGATTTTCAATATAGCAGCTGCAGAACTCGGCTACTCTCCTGTAGAGACAGCACAGATTTTCTCACAGATGATTCAGATCGACTTCACTCCAAGCATGAGCGCGCTTTGTTAGCTATGAGTTATGAGCCGTGAGTTTTGGGCTCACTGCCAATTTAATATAAAAGATATGATCTATTTTAAAGATATTACATTAGAAGACAAAGAGATAATAACGTCTCATATTTTTCCGAACGACTGCTGTAATTGCGAGTTGTCGTTCGCGAATCATGTGTCGTGGCGTTTTCAGTATCAGACTAAATATGCTGTAGTAGATGATTTCTTGCTACTTAAATATTTAAGTGATGGAAAAGAGATTTTCATGATGCCAATTGGCAAAGGCAACGCAGATCATATCGTCGAGAAACTGATAAGAGAGGCCGAGTCACAAGGCATTCCTTTCATCATGCATGCTGCTTGTCACTTCGTGGAAAACCAGCTCAGCGATGAGATGAGAGAAAGATTCCACCTTATGCCTAATCGGGAGTTCTTCGATTATGTATATCTTAGAGAAGATCTTGCAACATTGAAGGGAAATAAGTTTCAGCAAAAGAGAAATCACGTCAACAGATTCATGAAGACTTATCCTAACTGGGAATATAAGTCAGCGACACCGGAACTTATCAAATTATGCATAGAAAAGGAAAACGAGTGGTACGACACCAACGAGGATTACAGACATCAAAACATTGATAGCGAGCGCCAAGCCTTGTTGTATGCAATGAATCACGCAGAAGAGATTGGAATAAAAGGCGGTGTTTTGTTTGTCGATGATAATGTAGTCGCTTTCACTTTCGGCTTTCCGATAAATCATAAGACTTTCGGAGTCCATTTTGAAAAAGCAGACATCAATTACACTGGAGCATTCACTATGATTAACAATATGTTCGCGAAAGATATTCCTGAAGAATTCCAATACGTCAATCGTGAGGAAGATCTCGGCATTGAAGGATTGAGAAAAGCGAAGATGTCATATAATCCGGAGTTTTTGATTACTAAAGGACTTTTGACAGTTAGGAATTAGGAATGAGATGTAGAGACGCATCACAATTAAAACACACATTGATGCGTCTAAAAATTGAGAAAATTAAAATAAAATACAATGAATATTACAGTATATCACGTTTCTTGTGCGGAAGTAAAGAAACCTTCGGTCGATGTTAACGGTGAAAATTTTGGTTTCGGAAAGGGATTTTATCTGACCAACTCAAAAATCGAAGCTGAGTCTTTGGCTGGAAAAATAGCGGATAAGACTGTCGTAAACGTTTACGAGTTTAATTATTTCAAAACCAAAAACGTAGGATATCGTTTCAACGAGTTTGAAACCTATAATAAAGAATGGCTTAATTTCGTCGTTGATTGTCGTAAAGGCAAAGACGTCTCTGCCGATTACGACATCGTCATTGCAGGTGGAATTTATGATGAAATAGCAGGTGTTGTTGAAGATTATGAGAAAAACATCATCACTGCAGAAGAAGCTGTCGAACAGTTAAGATATAAAGACGTGAAGTTCCAGATTTGCATTTTGAATCAGGAAATCATTGATTTTAATCTTGAATTCATAGATGGAGTCAGGAATTAGGAATGAATGTAGAGACGTATCAATGTTACCTTAAAAAATAAACACACATTGATGTGTCTTGAAAAATAACATTTGATAATTAACATATTTATGGAAAATAATATAAAGAATCAGACCAGAATACTTTGGGACAAATGTTTCAGCGAGGAAGACAAACGTTTTGTGGATTTTTATTTTGAGAAACGATATACTGATCAGGACAATGTTTACATTGAAAAAGACGGCAAGGTGGTCTCAGCATTGCAGCTCATCTCCTACCCTTTTTCATATTATGGAAAAACTATAGGCTGCGCTTATCTCTCAGGCTGCGGCACTGATCCAGAATACCGCTCGCAAGGCTTGATGAACGATGTTATCGTCAAGGCATTGAACCAGGCTAAAAACAACGGCGCTTGTTTCGCAGCTCTCATCCCTGCGTCAGAAAGTCTCTTCAACTATTATGAAGGAACTAACTTCATCCCGACTTTCGACTATTCCAAGATTCGTATTAAGAGACAACAGACAACGGACAACGGACAACAGTCAGTGACTATTTCAGTTTTTGACAATGAATCAGATCCAGAAGCATTTTATCAAGTATATGAATATTTCAATACTAAGATGAGAGCTCGTAACTGTTGTGTCCAGCATGATGAATATGACTTTGGCGTTATATGCAAAGACCTTGAGTTATTTGACAATCATCTTCTTGTTGCCAAATACGGCGAAGACATCTGCGGACTGGCGTTCTGTTATTTGAGAAACGGCGAGGTCTTCATCAAGGATTTCTTCGCGGAATCCACTGCAATCTTCAGCGACTTTATATCAGCAGCGGCTAACATTTTCAACAACGAGACAATCAACATCATCGTGCCTCCAGTTCCAGGACAAAAGACACATAGACTTGGCATGGCGAGAATCATCGACGCTGAGACAATGCTTCGCATCTACGCCATGACACATCCTAAGATGAAGATTGAAATTTCCATCGTTGACACTATATTGACACATAATAACGGTACATATTATATCAATAATGGTATGCTCGACAAGAAAAACTCAATCGGAACGAATGTCGTCGACATTGAACAACTTACACAGGCGTTATTCGGATATAATATAGAAAACCTTCCTGAAAAATTACAGGCGTTCAATAAGCAAGCAGCGTTTATGAGCTTGATGTTGGATTAATGAATTACGCTTAAAGCATTCGAGCCTAACTAGGCAGTTAGGCTCGAATGAAATATATTTTGAATCTTTTAAATTATCAATTGTTAATTCTCTCTGCTATTCCGTATTGTTTTTTATTTGCAGAATTTGTCTGAATTAGTTCTGCCAAAAAGCCTGTAAGGAAGAACTGAGAACCTATTATCATGCATATCAAAGCGAGATAGAACAATGGTCTGTCTGTCATTCCATATACGGAGTTGACTATTTTTTGGAAAACCAGATATGCTCCCATTATGAAACCTGCGAGGAATAATATTGTTCCGGGTCCACCGAACAAGTGCATCGGGCGTTTGCCGAATTTAGATATGAATGAGATTGTAAGCAAATCCAAATAACCTCTTACGAATCTGTTCATTCCGAATTTTGTTGTTCCAAATTTTCTCTTTTGATGTTGAACGACTTTCTCTCCAATATTTCCAAAGCCTGCTGCCTTCGCTATTACAGGAATATAGCGGTGCATTTCACCGTAAACTTCAATATTTTTCACAACATCATGACGATATGCCTTAAGACCGCAGTTGAAGTCGTTGAGTTTGATACCAGTCATCAATCTTGTTGTGAAGTTAAAGAACTTTGAAGGGATATTCTTAGCGAACTTAGAGTCGTAACGTTTTTTCTTCCAGCCTGATACTAAGTCGTATCCTTGGTTTTTAATCATGTCAAAAAGACCTGGAATTTCATCAGGACTGTCTTGAAGGTCGGCGTCCATTGTGATGACGACATCGCCTTCAGCAACTTTGAAGCCTTCGTTGAGAGCTGGTGACTTGCCATAGTTTCTTCTGAAACGTAAGGCTTTGATATTAGGATTGTTTTTTGAAAGATTCTGAATTATATGCCAAGAAGCGTCTGTCGAACCATCATCTACGAATATTATTTCGTATGAGAATTTGTTTTCGTCCATGACGCGTCTTATCCAAGATTCCAATTCTGGAAGAGATCCTTCTTCGTTTAAAAGAGGTATTACTACAGAAATATCCATTATTCTTTTATTTTTCTTTTTGCAAAGATAGCAATTATCAGTGAGTAAATAAATGATAAAACTATATTAATAAAAAACATCGACAAAGAAACTGCGAGTGGCGACATGAGCTGCTGCAATGTTTCATTGTCAATGTTTTCGAAAAGATCTATTCTTGATTCTATTAGGAATGTATATGCTACAAAAAGGAATGCGCTGAATAAAACAGCTGAGATTAATCCTATTGCGAACGACATAAGGAAAGCCGCGCCGTAGGAGAATTCTTTCCAAACGAATTTATGTTTGAAGAATGCCAATGTCAGTGTAGAACCGAGCAATGGAAGCAAATAAATTATCGAAAACACATAAGATTGCTGCACATACAAGAACCAATAGAAAAGGAAATACAAAACCGATGACAAGAGGCTCAATATCAAGCCTGAGCATAATATTGTCGTCCAATATTGTTTTGGTGTATATGTCGGTTCTATGAGCATAAACAGATATAAAAAAAGGTAAGCTTGATATCGCACCGCTCAACCACATACCCTTGCTACCTTCCGGTCCTGGGGGATTCTGCAGGAGCTGGTCGTATAAGACTTACCCACTGCAAAAATACACTTTTTTTTGATATTGCAAGCAAGTTTGGAAGATTTTTTCAAAAGATGTAAGGTATGTGATTTATAATATCTTAGGAGATATATTTTCTGATATCATAAAAGAAAAGAGTCGAAAAACATATTCCGACTCTTTTTTATTATCACAAAACGTCTTTAAACTTTATCTTACTGACGTCTTTTTCATCAAATTTGCTTCATCAAGTTAACCATTTCGATTGCTGTTGTAACAGCTTCGAAGCCTTTGTTGCCTGCTTTTGAACCTGCTCTTTCAACAGCTTGTTCTATGTTGTCTGTTGTGAGAACGCCGAAGATGATTGGCACGCCTGTCTGCAAACCTGCTGCAGCAATGCCTTTTGTTGTTTCGTTAGCAACCATGTCGAAGTGTGGAGTTGCACCGCGGATGACAGCGCCTAAACAAACAACTGCGTCATATTTCTTTGATTCAGCCAATTTCTTTGCTACCAATGGAATTTCGAAAGCACCTGGAACCCAAGCTAAATCGATGTTGCTTTCTTCACCGCCATGACGTTTGAAAGCATCAACAGCGCCGCCTAATAATTTATTTGTAATGATTTCGTTGAAACGTCCTGCTACGATAGCAATCTTCTGACCTTCAGCAATTAATTTTCCTTCAATGATATTCATATTTGTTATTTTTTTGTCAACAGTCAACGGTCAATGGTCAACAGTCAACGAGTTTATAATTCTATTTAATTCCTAACTCCTAATTATTTAATCTCTTTAACGTGGAGCATATGTCC
>JAZKYG010000070.1:0-2333 GCA_045612025.1 Bacteroidales bacterium | reverse complement strand
GTGTAGAGATTGAGTGCGTTGTTGACTTGCTTGTAATGACTTTCGTCTTTGGTGAATGGGAGTGCTTGTTCTTCGGGTTCTGCCTTGAGGTATTCGACGGCTTCGAGGAAATCAATGGCTTTAGTCGTAGTGTCGGTGGCGAGATAGAATTCTGTCTTTACGTTTGAGGAAATGAAAACTATCGTTTTCTGGTCAACGGACAACGGACAACAGTCAACAGACGAAGCGTCTCTACAGACGCGGGATTTCATTGGGAGGTTTTTGATTTTGTTGTATAGTTTTCTGTTGGTGTTGTATAGTTCGCGTAGTTCTCTGAGGAGTGCGAGTTTTTTGTCAATATAGTCGGTGATGTTGGGGTCGAAAAGATTGAATTCCTTGACAATTTCTTCAATGGAATATATCTGTGCGTCTTCTCCGAATGCTGAATGGAAGCCTTGTATCTTGACAAGTGCGTTTTTGTAGAGTTGTATTTCCTTGTCGCCTTGTTGCGATGGATAGAACATGTAATTGTAGATGTTTTCTGCGACGGAGCCGATACGGTTGACACGGCCTATACGTTGCATGAGACGTGTGGCGTTCCATGGTGAGTCGTAGTTGACAATTACATTGGAACGGTGAAGGTTGACGCCTTCAGCAAGAACATCGGATGTGATGATGATGTTATAGTCGTTTTTGTGTTCTCCGTCGTAGTTGGCATCGAAGTTTTC
Organism: Bacteroidales bacterium; assembly: GCA_045612025.1. GTDB lineage: Bacteria > Bacteroidota > Bacteroidia > Bacteroidales > F082 > Limimorpha. Next base: position 1,626 of record JAZKYG010000070.1, on the reverse strand, counting down.
CTTAATCATCAGGGCTGACTTTTGCCGATTATTCGATGTCACCATAAGTACGTCGGTGCGTTTAACATCGTTTGTGAGTCTGTCGTAGAGATAGTTCAAGGTGTCGACGCTTTCTGAGAAGACGACGAGTTTTCCTGTAGGGTTTATGTCTTTATCAAAGAAATTGGTTTTCAGGTTTTCGTGGAACTTATCGAATTTAGGGTCGTCGTTTTCTTTTTGCCATTCGAGATTGAGATGTTCTAATATGTTTTTATCGTGATGTAGCATCTCGACGAAATTCGGTTTGAAGGCGTCGGCTTTGAACACTATGTCTTCTTCTGAATAGCCTTTGTTTACAGCGTATTCTATAATCTGGTCGAGTTCCATTCCTTTGGATTGAAGTTCTTTGACATTCAAGTCGGGAGCTATGATGACCTTGTCTTCTTCAAACATCTTAATCATATCGTTGGTGATGCGTAGAAGTGTGGCGAGTGATTTCTTGAATGCGTAGAAACTGCTTTCCAGGCGTTTCACCATGTGAACGCGATAGATTCCGGCGAGTGTCTGAGCAATATGTTCGGCGTTTTTATATTTGCCTTGATATTCTGGTTTCAGAAATTCTATGGCGCGATAACGGGCGTAGTCGAGGCCTTTGCCATCGGGGTTGCTTTCTGACTTTCCGTCGGTGAGTTGTTTCAATGTCTCGTAGAAACGTTGGCTCGTATCGGCATCCATCTGATAAATCAACTGATTAGGCGGCAGTATGTGTGGAAATTTAAGACCTTGTTTTTTAATGTCTTTCTTATAATCTTCGTCATTCATGATATTATGACGTGTTCTTCTGATCGTGACCTTATCGATGATTTTATTTCTTACCTGCGCGTAAATCTTATCGACATCATTGGTGACATCTCTTTTGTCACGCTCTTGCATGAGTTTCTTATATTGCTGGATTAGAGGTGAAAAGAATGCTTTGAGATTAGGTATTCCGTCGATGGTACAGTTTTGACTGTTTTGAAAGAGCAGCAACAGATTCTGAAGGTCGTCTGGTTTGTTGTTGAGAGGCGTTGCTGAAAGGAGCATAACCTTCTTTGTGGAGACGCAAGATTTTGCGTCTTTACGGCATTGTGATTTACATATTTTTTGCAGTTCGTCGTATTTGCCAGAGCTGTCGCTTCTGAAGCCATGAGCTTCATCGACGATGATGAGGTCGAATTCTTCCTTGCTTTTGTATTGGTCTCTTCCTTCGAGTATTTTGTAGAGACTTCCGTTTGAGACGAATTGAGCGTATTTCTTGATCCCAAATCGTTTGAATTCATTTTTCCATGTCTCGTTTAGCGCAGGCGGATATACGACGAGTATGTTGGTGTTTCTGCCGTTTTCTTCTATGAATCGTTTTGCAATCATAGTGGCTATCATGGTCTTTCCGAGACCTACTACATCGGCGAGGAACAGCCCGTTGTGTTGCATAAGCATCTGATAGCCTTGTATGAAGGCGTCTTTCTGGTATTTCAAATCCATCACTCCTTCTGGCAGCGTCATGGAGAAGTCGTCTTCCACCTGGTCGCCGAAGGTGTCTATGAGCACTTTGATGTAGATTTCGTAAGGCGTTGGCTGATAGTCAAGATAGGTGTTCTTTTTGTATTT